>JAHLWW010000013.1 GCA_019057715.1 Candidatus Jordarchaeum sp. JNZ_1113 | reverse complement strand
ACTTTAACTTCCTCAACCCTGTACCTCTCCGCGAGCCTCCTTTTCACAAGCCTAAAAATATCCCCCCTGCAAATCCTAACAAGTTCCCCATCATCTATACCGCTCTTTTCAAGGCACCGCAAAACAACATTGACAGCCTCCTCTAAGTATAGCCTCTTCCTAAACAATGGCTCTTGAAAAAAACGAACAGGGATCACGTCCCAAACAAAACATCCATTTTCAACTCTCAAAACACCAATAACACATCCTCCAACGGGGTCTCCCACTCCAGCATCATCTATAATCACTGTCAACCATAACCCTCCAAAAAGCACCGACCAGCCATCTCAGCGCTTATACTACCATTAACCTTATTAAAAAGCTGGATGACTCTTCTTATAACTGTCGTAGCGCCATTTTTAGGGAGGGACTCGTTGTGGTGAAAGTTGCAATTAACGGGTTCGGAAGGATAGGGAGAACCGCCCTGAGGGCAGCCATGGAGAGAAAGGAGCTGGGCGTTGAAATAGTGGCCATAAATGACCTTGGAGACGTTAAAACTCTAGCTCACTTACTGAAGTACGACTCTATTTACGGCCAAATGAAGGAAACAGTAGATGTTAAGGACGGAAATCTCGTGGTAGATGGAAAAACCATAAGGATATTCAACGAGAAGGATCCGGCTAAGTTACCTTGGAGAAGCATGGAAATAGACGTTGTGATCGAGTCAACGGGGGCTTTCACCAACAGGGAGGGGGCTGCTAAGCACTTGGAGGCAGGAGCAAAAAAAGTCATTATTTCTGCTCCCGCAGAGAAACCAGACATTACGGTGGTTATAGGCGTTAATCACCACGAATATGACCCGAAGAAGCACAACATTATTTCCAATGCGAGTTGCACGACAAACTGTCTTGCTCCAGTTGTAAAAGTTCTCGACGACAACTTCAAGGTTCAGAGAGGCTTCATGACGACTGTTCACGCCTATACTAATGACCAGAGAATACTAGACTTTCCACATAGAGATCTCAGGAGAGCGAGAGCGGCGGCGGTCTCCATAATACCAACAAGTACTGGAGCGGCTAGAGCCATAGGACTAGTGCTACCTCATCTTAAGGGGAAACTTGATGGAGTAGCGTTGAGAGTTCCTGTTCCGGACGTCTCGATAGTAGATTTGGTTGCCCAAGTTGAAAAGCAAACCACGAAAGATGAAGTGAACAATGCCTTTGTAAAGGCTTCTCAAAACGAGCTAAAAGGAATACTTGCATGCTCAAAAGAGCCTCTGGTATCGGTTGACTACATAAGAAACCCTCACTCAGCCATAGTTGACCTAGAATACACTAACGTGATTGACGGAAACTTCATCAAGGTCTTCGCGTGGTATGACAACGAATGGGGTTACTCAAACAGGCTCATCGAGCTCGCATCAATAGTTGGCAAAGGACTTTAGCTCGCTTTGATGCCTGGAAGCAAACTTTTAATTGTTCGTCCCTCCACTTTTCTTATTTGAGGTGTGAAAATGAGTTTCCTGCTTAGCCTGAGAGGGATTATAAGCTTCATCGTTGGCATATCCTTCATTTTCGGAATAGTTTACTTCGTAGCACTTGGACACACCCTAGCCGACTTAAAAACAGTTCTCCTTGGCTTCCAGGTTAGCCCATGGGTCGGATGGAGCTTCCTATCCCCCTCCATGAGTGCTTCGGTTGCAGACTACCTGATAAGACCTCACACGCTTGCGACAGCCTCGCCTCCGGCTCAAACTTATGTTCCCATAGCAGCCCTCGCCCTCGGCGGCTTCGTGACAGGCCTCATAAGAAAACATCCGCTTAACTCTGTCTTCATAGGATTCACCTTCGCAATAATAATAATTATTGCCTATGGCATCTCGCTCCTTCTTAACCCGTTCAGCATCATACCTGGTATTCTCGGACTATCACTCAGCGATATAGTTCTCCTATTCGTGATACCGTCCGCCACAGGCTTCGTCGGCAGCTTACTCACAGTAATATAGCAAAGCAAACTCCTCAGCAGGCTACATTTACGTTATCGCTTTTTATATTCCTCTTCATCATTTGCCAAACCGTCAATGTTTGACCGACCACTCCCACTTACGTTGATATTTTTGCTAGCGGATCTCGCCAACAACTAAAGGACATGCCATAAAAGTTTCAGAACTCTTCCAGACGTCAACTCATTTACTCTCTTATGTTACGCCTCAAAAAGCTTGACGCGCTTTGTGCTTAAACATTCTGCAATGGAAGCCGCATTAAACGCTAAAAAAGGTAATTACTCGTAAATTGCTGTCAAACCCCAAATCAACCATATCTTCGCGTAGAACATTTTCCTTCCTGAATTGCAATCCTCTTTAACCATGACGTTTTTAAGCGAGAATGAATTTTTATTTGTTCAAATTTTGAAGGGAGGATGGAAGCGTGGTGACATTAAAGGATCTGCTTGTCCTTATAGTGGTTTACGTTTACGTGTTCGCCGTGATAGGGATTGGCGAAGGTCTAAGGAGGTGGAGAGGACTAAAGCCCGAATTTACAAGGAAAATGATACATTTCTTCGCCGGCGACGCGATCCTCTTCTGTCCTCTCTTTGACACGCCCCAGTTAATTCCTATAGTACCATTAACCTTGGGTATTCTGATCTTCTTCACCACACCAAGAAGTCCAATTGGGAGTCTAAGGTCAATGTTCAATGTTATGGCTAGGGAAGAAGACTATGCCACAGGACACATTTATGGACCGTTCTACTACATTGTCTCGGTAGGAGTGATAGTTGCCGCCTTCGCGTTGCCTTTAGGTGCAGCATACTGGCCGCTTTTTACTCTCGGCGCTTTTGCGCTCTTCTCAATGTTTTATGGTGATGGCTTAGCGGCGATAGTCGGTGCTCGCTGGGGAAAACACAAATACACCATTAGGGGGAACACTAGAAGCCTAGAAGGCTCACTAACAGTGCTTGTAATGTCTATTGTTTCAGCAGTCATAACGTTCACATACTACTCTTACTTTGGCTTCTGGCCCAGCTTAGGACTAATATACCCCCGACTATTAACAGCTGTGCTTTTTAATTTCCCGGTCACTTTACTACTTTTCGTTGCACTTTTATCCACACCCATATACACTGGACTAGTGGCAATCGTCGTCACAGGCTCTCTACTTGCTTCCATTATAGAAGCGCTTTCCCCCCGCGGATTAGACAACATCACACTTCCCATAGCATTGACTCTCATCTTTGTCGTGCTGGCGTACTTCGTAGCACCATGGTACTTCACCCTGCTCCAACTTCCTTCGCTTTTCTAAGAGAAGTAGAGTTCGTAGCTTCTTTCTTCTCTCTCCTCTTTTTTAGCTGGTGCTATTCCAAGTCTCTCTTTCAGTTCCCGATTCTCCTTCTTGAGGCTTTCAACTTGGCTTCTAAGCTCAAGCATGGTGTCTTCTATAGTCTTAACGGTGCGTTCAATGGCTTTACTCCTCCACTCATCTTTCTCTCTGGTTAACTCCTGCAACTGCTCTTCGTACCTTCTACGCATCGCTCTTAACGCCTCTAGAAGCCTTTCAGTTCTCTGTTTTAGAGCGTTGTTTTCCTCTAGGAGGCTTTGGTAAGCTGTAACATCCGCTCCACGCCTTAATTCGTCAACTTGTCTTCTTAACTCCTTATTTTCCTCCCTCAAAGCCTCCAGCTCTCTCATTAAGCTTGTATGTTCCCCTTCCAATGGTTCTAGGAAAAATGCACTTTTACCTCTCATGTCTTTAAGCTCCTCCCTGAGCCTTCTGTTTTCCTCCTCAAGTCTTCTAGCTTTCTCTTTAAGTTCCAGAACTTTACGTATAAGTGGCGGTTCCTCTTGAGACTGCTCAAAGAGTTCAAATCCTCCTACTTCCTGGCATTCTCTTGAAAAGAACTCTACAAGTTTTTCAACAGAACCCGCCATCCTCCTAAGTTCCTCTTGGCTCACGTGGAGCGCCCTAGCAGCGCTCAGCTCACTCGACGTTGCGTCTTCAAGTGCTTTATCTCTAAGCTCCATGAAGCTCCTTGAAGACAAGCCAGCTGCTTCTGCTTCACTACACGCTCTCTTAATCGCGTCTATCATTTTTTCTGTCTTAGCTACCGCTAACTTTCGTTGTTCAACAGCCCCAACCTCACTGCTAAGAGCCCTGTCGACGTTTGCCTCCTTAATAAGCCAATCCAGTGTCTCCCTTATCTCGGATATACAATCTTCAATACACTGCTCACTAAGACCAACTTTTTCAGACATACCTTTCACCTCTCAATCTTTTCCTTGCATCCACATGCATCCCTTCTAAAGACACCAAACTCGTCCAAAACAGTTCTAAGCATGCTCCCATCAAAAACCGGTCCATCCCTACATACCAAATGCTGACCTAAACTACATGAGCCACATAACCCTACACCGCACTTCATATATCTCTCTAAAGCAACCTGCACCCCTACCCCCACCTCCTCAGCTGCACGGAAAACCTTTAACAGCATCCCCTCCGGGCCACAAGCGTAAACCTGGTCATAACTCTTCTCCCTGATCAGCTTCTCGGCGAAGTCTCCCGCCATCCCCTTAAAACCAGCACTTCCATCCTCTGTTAGAACAGCCACCTCGGACGCAAATTTGGTCAATCTCTCAACGGAGACCAGTGCACCTCTTGTTCTAGCTCCAACTACGGCATGCACCTCAACTTCTTCCCTCCAAGCGTCCTCAACGAGAGGAAGAAGAGGCGCCACTCCAACACCGCCACCAACCACAAGGATCTTTCCCTCCCTCAACATGAAGCCTCTCCCTAACGGTCCCCTAATTCCTAACATGTCTCCTTCCTTCACTTTGAAAAGCGCCTCGGTAGCCTCTCCAACCCTCCTGAACGTTATTCCCGGCGGCGTCCTACTGGAAATGCTCATAGGGACTTCGTCCACTCCCGGAATCCATACCATGAGAAACTGGCCGGGAATTGCCGTTGCAACATTTTCATCAGCGCTGAAGAAGACTGTTTTGACAGTGGGTGTTTCAGCGACAACCTTCTCAACTCGCTTCAACCTAGGCCTTTGAACCGCTCTATCTATGGGCAGCACCCACCACCTCCCTAATATCCCTAAAGCCCTTCCTCTCAAGATACGACCTTATTCCGTCAACCACTTCCTTAAACACATTGAACCCCCTGGTGAGGGCGGTTGCGACCTGGACAGCTGACGCCCCAGCCAAAATGTGTTCCACAGCATCCTCCCAGCTGAATATTCCTCCTACCCCTATAACCGGTATTTTTAACGTCTCGTAAAGTTCGTAGACGCATCTGACTGCTATCGGCTTTATTGCTACCCCTGATAACCCACCAAACCTATTCGAGAGTATAGGGCGGCAAGCCTCCACGTCTATAACCATCGCCCTAACAGTGTTTATCGCCGTAACAGCGTCCGCCCCAGCATCCTCCGCAGCCTTCCCCACTTCAACTATGCTCGTGACGTTCGAGCTAAGCTTTACAAAGACAGGAACACCAACTTTCCTCTTCACTGCCTCGACGACCTGACCAACAATCCTAGGGCTCCTCTCCAGAACCCCTACCTCGGCATGAGGACATGAAACGTTGAGCTCCACGGCATCTCCTCCAGCATCCTCCGCTTTCTCAGCTACCATGGCGAACTCTTCAGGCGAGCTCCCAAAGACGCTAACAACAACGGGAACTCCCCCCTTCTTGGCAATTCTTATTTCCTCAGCGAACTCATCTATCCCCGGGTTGGGTAGCCCCATACAGTTCACGTAGCTCCCCGGTGCCACCTCAACTATTGTCGGGTTACCATACCCCGTCCTCCTCTCGAGGCCAACAGATTTCGTAACAACAGCCCCCGCTCCAGCCTCAGCCGCTCTTACCAGAAGCTTCCCGGTTACTCCAATGACGCCTGACGCAAGCATGACCGGGTTCCTCAGCCTTAAACCACTTACTTCTACTTCAAGATTCACCATTACTCTTCCCGCCTCTTTCAACACGAGCAAGCACCAGAATAAGAGCAAGACACCATCCAGGTTTATAAGCTTCGTATTTTGAGCATATTCCCACTTTCACCATCGCGCCGGGGAAGCTAGGCTCCGGTTTTGGCTGTTCTCCTCAAAAAGGAATCTTTTTAAAAGTTTTAAGCTTGGATTTTAAGGTGAGGGGTTACCTTGAACGTTTATCTTGTCAGTTGCGTCTCAGCCGTCTTCGCTCTAGACGAATCTGGAAATGTTCTGGGGTTCTCCTTCATGCCGGCTGAAGCCGAGAGCATAGCTGACCGCCTTTACTTTCTTCAGAAAGGGGAGCCCATACCCGAGCTGAAGGAGGTAGTCGAGTCACTGGGCAAGGATAACACGTTTATAGTTGAGGATAGGCATGTTGGGGAAGCTTTGAAAAGCAGCCTCAAAGTCAACGTGAGAGTTGAAAGGGGCAACGGCGTAGCCCGCCTCTTCAGATCGCGCCTCCTTGAATACCTTGAAAAAGCTGGCATTATGATGTCGGAAAATGACTTAAAGGAGTTAACCCGCCGCGTCTCTTCTATTCTGACCAGAAGGAAGGTTAGGGAAGTTGGTAGCAGAAGGGACGAACTCCTAATACAGGCAGTATACTGCTTGGACGACGTCGAGGAAGTTCTAAACCTCTTTTCCATAAGAGTTAGAGAGTGGTATAGCCTGAATTTCCCCGAGCTAACCCGCTTACTCCAATCCCACCTGTCATTCGTAAGAATAGTGTGCGAACTTGGACCCAAAGAGGATGTCACAAGAAACGCCCTCTCCGTCAACCTTAATCTTCCATCAGAAACTGCTGAAAGCATAATGAGCGAGGCAGCTAGGTCGATGGGCGCCCCAATTTTAGGCGAGGACTTCGCTCCTCTAAAGGAGCTCGCCTCGATAACCCTGAGCCTCTTCAAATTCAGAGAGACGCTAAGAAGCTACATTGCAGATGTAATGCAGGAAATTGCCCCAAACCTCACCTCCATAGTTGGTCCACTGGTGGGCGCCCGCCTCATATACTTGGCTGGTGGCCTCGAGAAGCTGGCTCGCCTTCCAGCATCCAAAATACAGGTTCTAGGAGCTGAGAAAGCCCTCTTCCGTAGCCTGACCATTGGAACTCCTCCACCTAAGCACGGCGTCCTTTTCAGGCACCCCGAGGTGAGTGGATCTCCTTGGTGGCAGAGAGGTAAAGTGGCAAGGGTTCTAGCCAACAAGATCGCGGTTGCAGTCCGTGCCGACGTATACACCGGAAACTACATAGGTGACGAGCTTCAAAGGGATCTGGAAAAGAGAATCAAGGAGATAAGGGAGAGATTTCCTTCACCACCAGCTGAAAAGCCTAAGCGTCCTAAGCCCGTAAAGAAGAGGAGGTAAAATGTCGGAGAAAAAGCCACCCATAGTTAAGCCCCACTCCCATGAAGGCGTCTACTTCGTCATCCTGGGGGGAAAAAGGCGTCTTGCCACGAAGAATATTTCTCCCGGCTTCAAGGTGTACGGCGAAGACCTAGTAGAATATAAAGGCGAAGAATACCGCCTCTGGGACCCGAATAGAAGTAAACTGGCGGCAGCCATACTCAAGAATCTCGAAAAGGTTCCTATAAAATCCGGCTACAAAGTCTTATACCTTGGAGCCGCGACAGGCACCACGCCAAGCCACGTTGCAGACTTGGTGGAGAAGAACGGAGTGGTCTTCTGCGTCGAGTTTGCTCCGCGGGCGATGAGAGAACTCGTAATCGTGTGCGAGAAGAAAGGAAACATGGTCCCAGTTATGGCCGACGCCAGATATCCCGAAAAGTACTCTATGATAGTTGATGAAGTTGACACAATTTACTGTGACGTGGCACAACCTGAGCAAGCGAAGCTTCTAGCTGACAATGCTGATATGTTCCTCAAGAATGGAGGGTGGATTCTCCTAGCTATAAAGGCGAGAAGCATAGACGTAACTAAGAAGCCGTCGGAGGTTTACAGGAAAGAGGTCTCAGTATTGGAGGACAGGGGGTTTACCGTCAGGCAGACGATCAGCTTGGAACCATTTGACCGTGCGCACTCCATGGTTCTCGCAAAGTACTCGTAGGAGAGAATGAATGTTGCTCTTCGACCGCTTTATTAATGCTCTTTGGAAATCTGAGCTTCAGAAGCTCAACGACCATCTGCCTAAAGAGTATAAGTCTCTCGCGCAGCTTCTGAGAGAGGACGACCCCAGCGTTCCAACGATTGGTGGAGATAAAATAGTCATGCTCAGGAAAGATTTAGAATTCGTCGCCAGCATTGTCCCGGAAAAGTACCATGATAAACTTCGCCTTCCCCTTATCTTCATCAGGAGAATAGACATGGGGGAAGGTGTCTATACGGTAGGCGGTGGATTACCTGAGAGGCTTCTCGTCTCCTCCCTCCTAAAGGAGAGGCCTGTCTTCTTGGAGAATGAGGAGGACGCCTTAGAATACATTTACAGGCCCCAGCTCTGGCACATTAAGAAGGTTGTTAGGAGCTTGGTTGTAGTCGGCTTCTTTATGCCAAAAATAGAGGGGCTTTAAGTTACCTTCCGAACCTTCTTTCCCTTTTCTGGTAATCTCTCACAGCGCGTAACAAGTCGATCTTTCTTATCTCAGGCCAGTAGATGTCACAGAAGTAAAGTTCAGAGTAAGCTGACTGCCAGAGCAGGAACCCGGACAGCCTCTCCTCTCCCGAAGTTCTTATTATAAGGTCCGGGTCAGGCATCCCCGCCGTGTAGAGATGCTCCTCGATCACTTTTTCATCTATGTCGTCCACTCTCAGCTGACCACTAGCAACCTTCTGAGCTATTTTCTTTACGGCATCAACTATTTCTGCCCGCCCACCATAACCTATGGCAACGTTAAGAAAATACCTATCGTAATCTTTTGTCGCCTCTTCAGCCTTCCTTATCGCCTCCCTCACCCTCTCAGGAAGCAGGTCCAACTTACCTATGGCTTTAACTCTAACCTTGTACTTGTGGATCTTCCAGTTCTCTATAACCTCGTAGAATTTTTCCTCGGCAAGCTTCATTATCTCTTCAACTTCAACTCGGGGGCGGTTAAAGTTCTCCGTTGAGAAAGCGTACAACGTAACCACTCTGACTCCTATTTCCCAACACCACTCCAGAAACTCTTTAACCTTCTCCGCCCCATACTTGTGCCCTATCCAGCTTTCAAGACCAAGGGATCGAGCATACCTCCTGTTGCCGTCAAGTATGACTGCAAGGTGCGTAGGCTTTACGCCTCCCCTTACCTGTTGCATCAAAGCCTTCTCATACACGTAATATGCCGCCTCAAGCAACTTGCTGACAAGCGGCAGACTCAAGAAAGGCACATTACGCCAATTATTAATGAAAAATCTAGGCGTCCTAACTTTACCCATTAAAACTCCTCCGAAAGAGGAACAACATAATAAGACCAAACATTCAAAAATAAAACTTTCTTTAGAAGCATTCGCGTGGATTCAGTTCTCAGTTAGCGAACCATATACATTTAACTATTTCCCATTATTTTTCTATTGGTGGTTCAAGTGGAAACCGCGGGGTCATGGAGAACGAAGAAGGCGCATTTGACTGAACAGGCATGTGAACTCCTGTTTCACGTGTCCGCCTTAAAGTTCGGCTCATTTAAACTAACTTCCGGTAAGTCATCACCTTTCTACATCGATTTGAGAATCGTTCCGTCATACCCTGAAGTTTTCGATAAAATAACTGATATGTATGTGCTACTGATCAAGAATGAAGCTGATGAGTTTGACAGGGTTGCCGGAGTGCCGACGGCAGGACTACCAATAGCGACGCTGGTAAGTTACAAGCTGAGAGCTCCCCTCCTTTACGTTAGGAAAACCGCCAAAAATCATGGGACGCAACGTGCAGTAGAAGGGGTTCTTAACGACAAAGACCGGGTTCTGCTTATTGATGACCTTGCAACGACTGGCTCAAGCCTTCTAGATGCAGCTCGAGCAATAAGGTCTCAGGGAGGAATAGTAGCGCACGCAGTAGTACTAATTGATAGAGAGCAAGGTTGCGTCAGCAATCTTTCAAGCAATGGTATAAAACTCCACTACCTTATGAAGGTCTCACAGCTCCTCGAAACACTCTACAGAAAGGGGCTAATAACGCATTCAGAATATCAGAGCTCCATAGAATATATTAAACATGAGCAAATCTAAAAATTGCAAATCAAGCAGAAAGGCGTTCATATAAAGGGTCTCACTCCGTGATTACAGTAACTTTTATCTTTACGGTGTTGTCGCTGAACTACGTTACTCTATTAACAAGTTAGCCGTTAATGTTTTGAGAGAATATTTATATTTCTCTTTTTTCTAAAAAAAATTAGAAAAATGTCTTCGAGAGTTTCGGAGCGTGTGAAGTTGCCTCTTGGGATGATCGTAGTTCGGTGGGATAACCGTCTCGGGGCCGTGCTGGAAGCGAAACACCCACCTCAGCTCAGAGTAACAGAGGACCAGATTATGAAGATCTATACTGCTCACGCCATGTCTATTGGGGAAGCGCCCGCAGGTTTTCTCTCGCTCAGGGTGGGAGAACTAAACGTTGCATCCTACTATGGTGGATGGGACATAAATTACTACGTGGCGCTCCTTTTAAACCCGGACGAAGAAGCGGACATCTACGAGGACGGATTAGCTGAAGTCGCGTCTCACATCTTTTCCAAGCTTGAAGATGACGCCTATAAGGAAGACCTTGAGATGCTTTTCAATAAGCTTACGCGATTCCCCTCATTAACCGAAGAGCAGAAAATGGCCGTGGTCCTATCTGACCCTCTCAGAATGTCCCTCTTTGAGAGAATGACTGAAGAAGGAAGCTCAACACTCTCAGATCTCGAAGTTTGGTTAAAGCATAAATTCGAGCTTAAATCCGTAGAACTTCACTCTCTCCTCACTCCTCTAGTCAAGAACGGGCTAATAACCCTTCGGTGGGTGGAAGGTCTCCCCAGTCAGTGTGCCTTCCTTGTCAGGGACGTCTTCATAGCGAGGGTTCCAGCGCGAGCCATAGTCAAAAAAGCCCAATCAGGCGAGTGGGGGGCTGAAGCTTCATCCGACTACCTTGACGAAGTAAAAGACTTCTTCAGAAACTACGCGGTTTCACCTGAAGACGTGGAAAACATAACTAAAATCCTTGCTGACCCTGACGTGTACGACGTTCTAGTGCTCCTCAGAGAGGACGTTTACACCATAGACAAGTTAGCGGAGCGCCTCGAAAAAAAGAAGTCCGACATTACTCACATAGTAAAGCAATTAAAAGACTTAGACTTCGTGACGGAAGTAACAATAAACGGCGAAAAGCATGTCGCCCTCAAAACGGACGCCAAAGTAATAACATTCTTCCCTGAATACATGGTCGACCAGATAGCTCTCCAGTACAACGACCAGATAAAACCACCAAGAATGCTCTTATGGCATCTCAAAGCATTACGTGACAGCTACTTTATGTAACCTCTCCTCAAAAAACTATTTTCGGGAGATCCGCTGTGATAAGAAACATTGAAATCCTCGATTCAAATGGCAGATTAATGTTCATGAAAAAGTATGGAGTAAGCGGCATATCAGATGAGGTCTTCGACGACTTCATAGTAAACCTTGCGAAAACAATATCCCGAGCGAACCTGGATGGGGCAGTCGAGTACATGAACCTTAAGAGGACACGCCTATATTATAGTAACGTAGACAAAATGGTCTTCATTTTTGAAGCAGACAAAAACGATGACCTCAATGAGATGAAAACAAAAATGAGAAACATAATCCACCAGTTTACAGCAGACTACAGCGGCGTAATACAAAACTGGAATGGAGCCTCGTCAGCCTTCGAGTCCTTTAACGAAAAGGTAGACGAGCTAACCACAACTCTCCTGAAGCTCTCCCTTATAGGCTTCAGTGGAGTAGGAAAAACCACTATACTCAAACTGGTCAGAGAAGAAGAACTGCCAAGAGAACATATACCAACCATAGGAGTAGGCATAAAAGGCGTTAAAGGAGCCATGATAGGAAACACCCAGCTCGTATGTTGGGACCTCGCAGGGCAGGAAAGATTCAAAATGACGTGGGACAAATTTATTAAAGCCTCATCCCTAATAGTGATAGTTACGGATTCAACGCTGGAAAACGCGGTGAAGTCACGCTTCTTCGTAAGACTCATAAAAGAAGAAGAGCCAGAAGCAAACGTAGTAGCACTAGCCAACAAGCAAGACCTTCCAAACGCCCTTCCCCCAGAAAAAGTAGAAGAAATACTTGGAGTAAAAACATATGGCTTCGTAGCAATAGACCCAATGAATAGGTCAAAGTTCTTCGAAATAATTAGAAGTACGGTCATGGGAATAACTGGATAGGATGGGAGGGATAATAAAAATGGGGCTAATGGAAAAAGTAAAAGTTTTCCTGAAAAGACTCACTGGTGCACCCCCACCAATACCAAAACCACCAATAACTGCAGAGGAAGAAGAAGAGATAAATAACTTAAAAAAAGCACTAGAGGAACTTAAAGCCAAAAAAGAAGAAATTAACTTGGAACTTAAAAAACTGGACGCTGATTTCTTGCTCGGAAAAATTGACGCAAGAAAAAGGGACCAAAACTACATAAAGCTAATGCGAGAAACAATGAAAATAAACAGAGAAATCGCTACAATCCGCCAAAGAATAATAAGCCTCGGAGGAGTAATAGAAATATAAAAAAAGACTTCATAACGGAACTTACTGCGCAGATAGTCCTCCAAAGAACGATTCCAATAGCTACTAGGAATTTTTTCTTTCTCACTTTTCTGTTTCTTTAAATTTCCCTCAGTAACTCAATTTATAGTAGACCTTTAGAAACTTCAAGTTTTGACTACAAATCTAAGCTGGATCGCTTAGGTTTTTGTTTGTCTTAAATACCTAGGAGCATCAATTATGCCCGTATATACTAGTGATTTAAAAGCTTTAAGTGGATGAGTATTTTTCAAAGTGCGAATATGTTTTTGAAGGAGATTAGATAAGTGTAAATTGTGTTGAGCGTGCTGAAAAGGGGGAATACGAAAGCTCGTTCACTTTGAAAGCTTGCATGAAAAGAGAAAAACATGGGTTAAAACATATTAATTGCAAAGCAGTGGAGAACTAAAACTGAAACAAAAACATAGAGAAAAGGAAGGGGGCTTGCAAGAATCACTCCCTTATAATTCCTTTCTCCGTTAGAACCTCCATCACCCTATCCACAGCCACAAAGATATCCTCTTCGCGTTTAGCACCAGTTATAACCGCCTTCCCCGACCCGAAAAGCAAAATAACTACCTTAGGATTATGCATGCGGTAGATCAGGCCGGGGAACTGCTCCGGCTCATAAAGTGTATTTTCTAGAAGGAAGGCTGCTTCTTCAAGGTTTAATTCGACGCCTAAGTTGGCTGATGCCACTATGTTTTGCACTTGGATAATCGGCTCGTTTTTTATGTCTATTCCTACCTCTCTAAGGCTTTCAACGATTTTCTTGACGGCTTTTACAGCGTCTTTCTCCGACTTGCTACCTGTACAAACCATTTTTCCTGAGTTAAATATTAGCGTTGCCGTTTTGGGCTGTTCAAGCCTCAGGACGAGTCCAGGGAACTGGTCCGGGTCAAACTCGGTGTTCGGCAGCCTTTCAGCTATCAAGTTCAAGTCTAATCTTTGATTCAGGATGACGGAGGCTACGACGTTTTCAATGTGTATTGATTTTGCCTTCGGCATTCCTCCCCGCCTCTTCTTATGAGGAGTTATATATAATATATAAACATTTTTTATTTTTCTTTTAGGTGGTGCTGATCTTCTCGTTTTGGTTTTGTAGGAGTTTCTGAATCGAGTTGTTTTTATATGTTTTCCTTTTTCATGGACGTTCAGTCCCTCCTTCATGGAATGAAGCGCCAAAATGAAAAATGAAAATGCCCAATTTGGAGTGTTCACATTATTTCCGAAGATTCAAGCTGATAGAGTGAAAAAAGAACGAAAATCCATGGGTCCCCCGCGACAGTAACTTTTTTTGGATAAATTTGTCTTCATGGCGCTTTTTGCCTGTGTTTGATACGCTGCTACAACCCCTTATTGAAGCACTTTTTCTATAATTTCTGGGTCTGGTTTTACTTGTATTGGTTTTTCGCATGTTCTTATGGGCGTGTCTGGGTCTTTGAGTCCGTGTCCTGTTGTTATGCAGACTATCCTTTCGTCTTTATCTATGAGTCCTGCATCCAGTATTTTTGTTAGCCCTGCTATCGATGCTGCTGATGCGGGTTCAACGAATATTCCCTCTGTTCTAGCGAGGAGTTTTTGTGCTTGCAGTATTTGTTCATCTGTTACGGTTTCTGCTGCTCCGTTTGTGTCGTAGATCGCTCTTAGTGCTTTTTCCCAGTTAACTGGTTTTCCTATTCTTATCGCTGTCGCTAGAGTTTCAGGGTTTTCAATAAACGTTACTTCTCTTTTCTTTTTCTTGTACGCATGGGCTATCGGGGCTGCTCCTTCGGCTTGGATGCCGATTAGTCTGGGAGTTTGTTCTATGAGTCCGAGCTGTTTCCACTCTGTTATCCCTTTATGTATTGCGCTTATGTTTCCGGCGTTTCCGACGGGGAGTATTATCGCGTCGGGTGGCTCTCCTAGTTGCTCAATAACCTCGTAAGCAATGGTTTTTTGTCCCTCTAAACGGTATGGGTTTAGGCTGTTTAGGATGTAGAGTCCGAGGCGTTTGCTGCTTTGCTCAACGAGGTTTAGAGCTTGGTCGAAGTTTCCCTCCACGGCGAGGACTATTGCCCCATACATTATTGCTTGGGCGAGTTTTCCTAGGGCGATTTTTCCGGATGGAATCATTACGACGCATTTTAGTCCTGCTTTGGCAGCGTAGGCCGCTAGAGATGCCGATGTGTTTCCGGTTGAAGCACAGGCGACTGTTCTGCTGCCGAGTTCCTTGGCAAGAGATACGCCGACAGTCATTCCTCTATCCTTAAAGCTGCCTGTCGGGTTTTCTCCTTCGTTCTTGATCCAGAGGTTTTTAATTCCAAACTTCTCTGCTAGCCTATCACATTTATAGAGGCTGGTTCCACCCTCGTTGAGGGATACCTTCTCCCTTACTTTCGGGAGGAAGTTCTCGTATCTCCAAACCGAGAACGGCTTCCCTCTCCACGATTCAGGGTTAGGTTCTTCGAAGCGGTACTTCACATCTAGTAGTGCGCCGCATTGGTCGCATGTGTATATTACGGTGTTCCATGGAAACTTCTTATGGCATCTTATGCATTCAAGCCACATGTTCTCCACTTTTGATTCCTCCTCTCTTTTTTGCTATAGTTATTATGTCTGCTAGTATGGCGCTGGCCGTCTCCCTCGGTCCCGCTCCTTTGCCTATGAATGTCAATGGGCCAGATAACTCGGTGTTGAGCGTTATGACGTTAAACGTTCCTCCAACCGCTAAGGGTGAATTTTTTGGGACTAATCTTGGAGCTACCTCCATTTTCTCCCCATCAAGATATGCTACGTGCTTTACGAGGTAACCGTCCTCCTCAGCTAATTCTATCATCTCAGGGGTCACTCTGCTTATCCCCTCTATTTCGACGTCGGAAAGATGCTTATCCATGTTCATTAATCCATTCGCCAGGATTACAAGCTTGCATGCAGCATCTATTCCTTCGACGTCGTATGTTGGGTCTGCTTCAGCATACCCCATTTCCTGCGCTTCCCTTAGTGCGTCATCAAAAGAAACCTTGTCCTCGCTCATCCTTGAAAGAATGTAATTTGTTGTTCCGTTAAGTATCCCCTCAACGCATATTATTCTATCATGCCTCAGGAATTCCCTGGCGACTGTAAATATCGGTATGGCTGCTCCAACTGTCGCTTCATAAAGTAAAAAGCACCCCTTTCTTTCAGCCAGCGAGAGGAGACTCTTCATTGAGACAACGAGGGGCCCCTTGTTGGATGTCACAACGTCCTTTCCTTCTTCAAGCGCTTTTCTTATGAAACTCACACCCGGCTCTCCATTCCTCACGTTGGTGGGGGTCATTTCAACTACCACATCGCATGGTAGCTCCTCAATGTGACTTAAAGGGCTTGCCCCCGGAACCCAGCTTTTATGCTGCTCACTTTTTTCGAGAATTTCGCCTAACATAAGCCCGTTGGAATCAACGAACCCACCATTGCTCTTGAAGATGCCTGTAACGTTAATGCTTAACCCTAATCCTCTAAGCCGATCGATTTTTTCCCACAGAATGCGGGCTAAGGCTCGCCCAACGTTTCCGAAGCCTATCAGGATAAGGTTCAAGCTTTCAGCTCCAAGCGATGAATAAGTTTTTCTCACCAGCCACCTTCTTGAGAACCCTAAGAGTGCTTTCCAAAGTTTCACTTGAATCAGCTTCGAGGACGAATTTGACCGTGGAGACGTCCTCTGCGCTCTTTATCCTGGCAACAAGCCTCCTAACTTTCACTCCCCTCTCCAAAACTCTATCTATGGTATCCTTTATGTTGGTTGCGAAGACATGTCCAACCATGATAACTACCTTTCTATGGAGCTCCATGAGCGGCTCTATGCCCGCTACTTGAATACCACTTGCCTCCACAGCATCCCTTATCTTGAAAAGATGATCCAAATCTTTAACGTCGAAAGTTACTGCCACCGGAAGCATATTTCCCCTTTTCTCCTCCCTGAGATGGGATATTTCCCTCACATTGCCCCCAAACTCGGCTATGGGCTGCAGAGCCTTCAAGAGTTGCCCTGGCTCGTCGGCCAAGTTGAACCTCATTTTTACCCTCAATTTTCCTCCTCCCGCAGCTCAAGGGAATCAACTAGTGGCCTTCCTGGTAAGTTATCAAGAAAAATCATCCCTTTGAAAGCTTAAATTCATCATGAATAGCCTTCACAGCTTCCCTCAAATCTTTTCTCGAAACCACAAGTGTTATGTTTAGCTCGCTGCTCCCTTGAGCTATCGCCCTTATGTTTATACTCCTCTTTCCAAGAGCTGAGCACACTCTAGCAGCTATCCCCGGAGTGTTCTTCATTCCCGCACCCACTACGCTCACTAGTCCGACGTCATCTTCAACGTTTATCTTTATCCAGTGGCTTCCGAAAAAATTAGACCTCCTTATCGCCTCAACTGCCCTGTCCTTATCCGCTGAATCTATCACGAGCGTTATGTTGTTCTCGGAAGACGACTGAGATATCATTCTAATGTTAACGTTCTCCTCCCCCATTATGGCGAAAAGCTTGGCGGCTGTTCCCGGCCTCGAAACCATAGCCTCTCCCTCAACAGTTATCATTGCCACCTTCTCCATTCCCGAGACAGCCTTCACCACGCTCGCCCTTGCCTCCACAATATTTGATATGACGGTGCACTCATCTGAGTCCATCCTCCAGAAATTTCTTATCTCGACAGGTACGCTTTTCTTCTCAGCCGGGATCAGGCAAAGGGGGTGAAGAAGCTTCGCGCCGAAGAAAGCCAGCTCCTTCGCCTCAGCATAGGAAATGTCTCGGATAAGTTTCGCGTCTTCCTCATACTCCGGGTTTGCCGTAAGTAGCCCGTCGACATCCTTCCAGAGAATAACCTTAACATCGCTTTTCTCATCCTTCAACCCGTAAGCTAGTATAGTTGCGGTAAAGTCGCTTCCCCCCCTTCCAAGAACCGCGATCTTTCCATCAGCGTTCTTGCAGATGAAACCTGGAACCACAACATGCATCCCCTCTTCAAGTAACGGGATGATTTTCTCCTTAACATTAGCAGCAGTCTCCTCTAAGAGAGGAAGGCCATTAAGATAACTGTTGAACGTCACTATGACGTCCTCAGCCTCGACAAGCTTTGCTCTAATTCCATTTTCGTTGAGGAATGATTCAAGTAGTACTCCTGAAAACCTCTCTCCAAACCCCTCTATAAATGCGAGAAGAGAGTCGTTCAATCCTTCAATCCTAACTCTGCCAAGCGCTTTAGCCAGCTCCTCCCTCATAACTTCTATCTTTTCAATAAATGAGTTTTTCCTCTGCTTCAGCACATCGTTCGCTATTTCAACATGCCGTTTAATGATTAATTCTAACTCATCATTAAATTCTTTTTTAGTAGCAAGCTTAGCCATGCTGATGAGCTGATCCGTTACGCCTGAAAGCGCCGACGGAACAAGGACGAGCTGGCTTTCTCCACCATACTCCCTAATAGCTCTCAAGACTTCTTTAAAGGCACCTGCGTTTTTCAGGCAACTTCCGCCAAACTTCATGACAACCCTACATATTCTCATAATGTCTCCCTCGACTCCTACCAGAGAACAGAGTCACAAAAATATAAGGGTTACGAAGCGCGAGGAACTAAAAGCCTCTCACGCTACCTTGACAAAAATCAAAACGAATAAAAACAACAGATAATTAGATTCTAGTGTTGCGTTTCTCTTTTAAAGGCCAAAGGGGGCTCTCCTATCCCGGCTGGCGTTATAATAATCGGTTGGAGTAAGAAGCTTGGCGCAATGGCTGAAGCTTCTTTCCCCGAAAACTTAAAACTCCCACCAGATTTTGTAACGCAGGTATTCTCAGCGCATTTTGAAGGAGACCTAAGCAACTTCACTCCAATGGTTACACTTCAAGTATCTGGCCGGAAAGTTGTCAGCTACCTCACAGATGACGGCGAGAAGAAAAGGTGCTTTGCCCTCATACTCCACAAAGAGGAAAAGACAAGCGAATGGATTGAACCCCTCAAAAAGCTGGCATCAGAAGTCATGGAAAAAGATGATTTAAAAGGAATTTCATCCCTTTACAAAAAATTCATTTTCGAAAAAAGAATTTAAAAAGTAAACCTCAGACCATGAAGCCTACCTCGTTATGAAATGTTTCCCCATCGACATTCAACGTCCTCTTAACCTTCCCCCGTCTCTTTGACATGAGCCTGAGCTCCCTCGCTGTAAGTCCCTCCCTGTTCTCAGGAGCAACTAATTCTTCCACTACAAACTCATTTGTAATAAGCATGTTCTTGAAGCCCTGAGGGACCAAGCTAATGAAGTCTGGTATAGCTTGCTCGAGAAGTCTTCCCAACGCTTCTCTTTCAACCACGATCTTTCCCACGCAGAACCTTACCCCCTCTTCTTCCCCCCTGACGTTTACTGTCCAATCGAGCTTGGTCCTGCACTTAACATTCCATCCCCGAGCGGTCTTGATGCTCAGAAGAAATGTGCACTCGTCAGAATACCTTTCGTAAATCCTCCTCAGTTCGCCTGCCCTAAAGGAAAAGTTCACCTTTACCTTATAAGAGTCACCCTTCACCTCAGGCTTGCCACCGTAATCCTTAAGCAATTCGGCGCACGGCTTTCCTAGAACAACTCCGCTGACAGCGCACTCCTCGTCCTCACTCATAAGACTTAGAGCAAACCAGCTGATGAGGTCCTCATACCCAAAATCACCCTTCAATGTCATATTTTTCCCCTTAACTGTGACTTCCAGTCGGGGACCATCGAAGACCCCAACCGAGTACTTCACGAACCTCCTATGAAGTCCCTCATCTGAAACGCCTTTAACTAATCGGGCTAGCCAATGCAAATGCATCACCAGAAGAAAGAGAAAAAGATCTGACATTAAAACTCTTCTCCTGAAAAAAGAAGAAAGTATTAATAAAGCATTATGAGAGAAGATTAGTTTAAAGATTAAAGGAGAGTTTCATGATGGCTGCCAGAAAATAT
>JAHLWW010000012.1 GCA_019057715.1 Candidatus Jordarchaeum sp. JNZ_1113 | reverse complement strand
AATGTTTATTACTAGTTGCAGGCAATACGAACTTGAGCTCTAAAATCAATTTCTTCTAAAACAAGTTAAATTTATAAAAACAGAGGGCTGAAAATTCTTTCTTTCGAAAGAAAAAGCTTTGCGTCTCTCCTTGTGGCTTAATGCAGTTTCAATGTGAGTTTAATTGATGAGTTAAGAAAAGTGAAAAAGTCAGGAAGGGTGCGAGAGGATGTTTTACGAAGACATTGATGAACTTAAACAAGCGATTTTCGAGACGATTCCAAAGTCGGCAGAAGTTACAGCAATAGAGTTGGAAGGACCTGAGATAGCAGTTTACTTGAAAAACCCAAACTTGCTGGTTGACGATGCTGAAGTAGTTAAGGCTATAGCAAAGAAAGTTAGAAAACGCATAGTAATTAAGTCGGATCCTTCTGTTAGGCTTCCACCTGACGAAGCGGAAAGGATAATTAGGGAAAAAGTCGATGAAGATGCGGGCGTCGGAGAGATCTCATTCGATAATAATCTGGGAGAAGTTATAATAGAGGCAAAGAAGCCTGGTCTGGTTATAGGAAAAAACGGTGCAACATTGAGGGAGATAATAAGAGCCACCCGGTGGAGACCTGTAGTTGTAAGAGAGCCACCGATAGAGTCGAAGATGGTTAAGAATATAAGAGGAGTTCTTCAGGCTGAAAGAGAGCAGAGAAAAGAAATCTTAAAGAACATAGGGTGGAGAATACATCGCCCATCAATCTTCAAAAATGGATGGCTAAGAATAATTACCTTAGGTGGATTTAGAGAAGTTGGACGGACAGCTATTTTAGTTCAGACACCTGAAAGCTCGGTCTTAATAGACTGCGGAATTAATGTGGGAGGTGGGGAAGGAGCTTTTCCACATTTAGATGCACCAGAATTTGATATAGAAAAACTAGATGCCGTTATAGTAACTCATGCTCATCTGGATCACAGCGGTTTTGTACCTTTCTTGTTTAAATATGGTTACGAGGGACCAGTTTACTGTACTACGCCAACGAGAAATCTTATGACTTTGCTTCAACTTGACTACCTTGAAGTAGCAGAAAGAGAAGGAAAAATAACGCCATATACTCAGAAGGACGTTAAAAAAATGGTGCTTCACACTATAACTTTAGAGTATGGAGAAGTAACTGATATAGCACCCGATGTGCGTCTAACTCTCCATAATGCTGGCCACATACTTGGATCAGCAATAGTTCATCTTCATATTGGTGATGGGCTACATAATATCGCCTACACTGGTGACTTCAAGTTTTCTAAGACCCGACTCTTTGAACCAGCATGTAACACGTTTCCCCGGCTTGAAACGATAATAATAGAGAGTACATATGGTGGGCCTGAAGACATTAAGCCATCTAGGAAAAGTGCTGAAAGAGCATTAGTTTCAGCAATAAATACCACGTTAAGTAGAGGAGGTAAAATTTTAATCCCTGTCCTGGGTGTTGGAAGAGCACAAGAGTTAATGCTGGTCATCGAGGAGTACATGAGACGAGGAATGATAAGTGAAGTTCCAGTTTACATTGATGGTATGATAAGTGAAGCTACGGCAATACATACGACACATCCGGAGTATCTTTCACGGGACTTACGAGAAAGAATATTCCATCAGGGAAGCAATCCGTTTCTTGCAGAGTGCTTTGAGACGGTTAAAAAAGAAGCTAGGCCGGACATAGTTGAGGGAGGCCCCTGCATAATAATGGCAACTTCGGGAATGCTTAGTGGAGGACCAAGCGTCGAGTATTTTAGAGTTATGGCTCCTGACCCAAAAAATTGCTTGTTATTCGTAACATATCAGGTTGAGGGAACTTTAGGAAGAAGAATACAGAAAGGATGGAGAGAAGTGCCGATGAGAATGGCTGATGGAAAAACCGAAATAGTCCCAGTCAAAATGGAAGTAAAGACGATAGAGGGATTTTCCGGTCATAGCGATAGAAGGCAGATCATTAATTACCTAAAAACGCTCAACTCGAAGCTTGAAAGGGTGATCACGTGTCATGGTGAGGGGAGCAAGTGTGTGAATATGGCGACGCTGATCCATAGGTCCTTTGAAATAGAGACGAGAGCGCCGCAGAACCTAGAAACTATAAGGCTTAGATGAACGATGTAAAAGATAAAATAAAAAGGGTGTTAGTTAAATGTATAAGGCTTCATCCGTTTTTAAGGATGAAAGTACTTTTTTTCATGAATACGTGCCACCTGAGCTCCCGCACAGGGAGAAACAGTTAGAACAACTTATGAGGTTTTTTAGGCCGATACTCACAGATAAATTTGTGAGCGTTAATGTTTCAATAATAGGACGAGCAGGCGTTGGGAAAACCGCTTTGGCAAAGCTCTTCGGCAAGAAGCTCGTCGAAGAGTCTAGGCGAAGAGATGGTAAGATAATTTTTGAGTACATGTATTGCAGTGCTGCAAGGACGCTTTCGGCTGTCTTAAGACAGGTAATATCTAAGAACTGGAGGAAGATACCTATTACTGGGATCACTGGAAGCGAACTCATAGTGGAGTTAAATGAGAGACTTGCTAAAGAGGATAAAAGGCTGGTTTTAGTCCTCGATGAGGCAAAACTTCTGGGAGGAGAAGAAATTCATGGGCTCATAAGGAGCGCTGAGTTTTTCGGTTATGGCAAAGCTAGGATAAACACGATAATCATAAGTAGACCGGAGGATTGGATTGCGTATCTTCAACCAGACCTTTCAGAAGACGTGCACACGGTCATAGAGCTTCCAAGGTATTCTGAAGAAGAGTTGAGAGATATCTTGGAGTACAGGGCTAGAATAGGTTTCCATGAGGGAGTGATAAGCTCAGAAGTATGTGACATGGTGGCTAAAATAGCTAGCGAAACTGGAAATGCACGGCATGGAATAGAAATACTTTACCATGCCGGGCTAATAGCTGAAAAAAGCGAGGAGAAAAAGATAACGCCGGAAATGATACGAATAGCCAAGAATGAGGTTTACCCGGAGACTTCACCCGAGATTCTCAGGGGGTTGCACGTTCACGAACTTTTAACTTTACTTGCAGTTGCCGTTACTTTGAGAGACGAATTAGCAGCACCAATAGGAAGAGTATACGACAATTATAAAGTTGTGTGTGAAGAGTATGGAGCTAGGCCTCGTACAACCCGAAACTTTAGAAACTACTTGAGAGTTCTTTCAGAAATTAAAATAATAAACACGGTTGTCAAAAACCTCAAGAGAGGAAGAAGAACGGTAGTCACGTTGACCGAAATACCTTCATCTATTCTTGAGGAAAGAGTCAGGAGCCTTCTTGAAAGCAAGGCGCCTACGGACATAAAGGACTAAGAGGGAGTTAGCTTGAAGATACTAGAAAATAAACTAGATAAGGGGGAGGTTACGTTGCATGTGGAAAATCACAATGACCTTTGGCATCTTTACAACATTATATGCAAAGGGGACCTAGTATACGCACGAACACATAGAAGGATACGTAAGGTCGGGGATGACTCTAGGTCAGATAGGGGAGAGAGAATACCGGTTTACTTGGGCATAAAGGTAGAAGACGTGGAGTTTCATAAATACTCTGACAGGCTTAGAGTTAAAGGGATAATAGTGAATGGCCCAGACGAGATCTCTAAAGGAGAGCACCATACGATAAACGTTGAAATAGGAAAAACATTAAAGATAGTGAAGGAAGATTGGCCATCATATATTATTGATAGACTGAGCGAAGCGTCTAGAGGTATGGAGGAACGCGTTATTATAGTTACAATAGAGGAAGGTGAAGCTTTCATTGCCTCGGTTGACAGAGTCACTCTTACCCCCCTGCTGAGGATTAGCGAAAGCATACCGGGAAAGAGGGCAGAAGAAGAAAGAGAAGTTGGCTTGAAGACATTCTATTCGAAAGTAGCTAGAAGCATACTTCACCATGCAAAGCAGCTTAACCCTGTTAGTATAATCATCGCGGGGCCAGGATTAACGAAGAACCGCTTAAAGGATTACATAGCAGTCAATTATCCTGAGGTTGAAAAATTAATTGTGCTTGAAAATGCGAGTTATGGGGATGAAAATGGAATCTATGAAGTTATTAGGAGGGGGGCTGTGGATAAGGTAATAAGTGAAAGTAGAGCGGTGAAGGAGATAGAGGCCGTCGAGGAGTTTTTGGCTCAACTTGCGAAGAACCCAGAAAAAGTAGCGTATGGAGGGGAGCAGGTCGAAAAAGCAGCTCTTTATGGCGCTATCCATAAGCTTCTCATCACAACGAAGATGATAAGAGACGCCACACCTGACGAGAGAAGAAAGATAGAGGAACTGATTAAATCCGTGGAGAGAACGAGAGGAGAGGTTATTTTGATTGATGAAGCTCACGCGGCTGGGCAACAGCTTTCTAGTCTGGGAGGAATAGCAGCAGTGTTAAGATACTCGGTCAATGAAGCTTAGGGAAACTAAGTGTAAAGTTCCTTTACGAGAAACTCTTGTAATTTCGTTATGCCTTGAACGGCTGGAGAGTCAGGTGCATAATCGAGTAATGCTTTATCGGCTAGGTCAGCTTCTATGACGTTCTTGTCGTAGGGAATCCATCCAGCGACGTTGATTCCAATTTTGCTGGCAGCTTCCTCAATGAAGTATTTCTCTTCCTCGCTTGAAATTTTGTTTCCAACTAGGAAGACACGTTTTACACCTAAACCTAAGGCTAGATCCTTTATTTTTTCAGCTAAGGATATAGACCTAACTCCAGGCTCAACTACGATTAGCATCGCGTCCACATTTTTAGCGGTTCCTCTGCCAAGATGTTCCACTCCAGCTTCCATGTCTAATATAACGACTTCCTCTCGTTTCAAAATAAGATGGGAAATTAAGGCTCTTACCAGTGCATTGCTCGGACACATACATCCTCCACCAGGATTAACTACTGTTCCAGCAACTAGAAGTTTTACTCCATCAGGCCCAACGATCATAAATTTGTCAGGGAGATCTGAAACCTTAGGATTTAGGATGAATACACTGCCCATTGACCCAGGTTTAGCACCTGTTCTTTCCTCGATTAAGTCGCTCATTTCAGAGATTGGAGTTATGCTGCGGGCAACTGTTTTTGATATTCCTAAAGAGGTGTGAAGGTTCATGCTGGGGTCCACGTCTATGGCAAAAACGTCGAAGCCACGCCTAGCAAGCAGACGAGCTAATGTGCCTGCGATCGTCGTTTTCCCAACGCCGCCTTTACCAGCCACGGCAACCTTAAATCCCAAAGAAGACCACCAAGATCCATTTTAACCCTTAACGACACCTATGGGCCTCAATTTAGCCACCAATGATGCTATTCCCACTTTGTGGGAAACATCAACTACTAGGTCGACGTCCTTGTATGCTTCAGGCGCCTCTTCACTCATGACGACTACGCTAGCCGCTTCTACCAGGATTCCAGACTTTTGAAGCTCATTCTTGACTTTTTCACCCCAAAACCTCTTCTTCGCAGTCGCCCTGCTAAGCCTCCGGCCCGCGCCATGCGCCGTAGAGCCAAAGCTTAACTCCATGGATTCAGCTCTCCCTCTTAGAACATAACTGGCAGTACCCATAGTTCCAGGTATAAGAACCGGCTGGCCGGTTTCTCTATATTTCTGAGGAATATCTGGATGGCCCGGTGGAAAAGCTCTAGTGGCACCTTTCCTATGAACGCATAGAACTTTTTCTTCACCGTCAACGCGGTGTTTCTCGAACTTGGCAATGTTATGAGCCACGTCGTACACTATTCGGATTCCAAGATCTTCAGGTGAGGAAGAGAAAACCTTACCGAAAGATTCACGCACCCAATGCGTTATGCACTGTCTATTTGCCCATGCAAAGTTAGCGGCGGATGCCATTGCTGCAATATAACTTTCTCCTTCCTTACTTTTTCCAGGAACTGCAGCTAGCTCCCTGTCTGGAAGTGATAGCCCGTATTTTCCCATGGCATGCTCCATAATCTTCAAGTAGTCAGAGCAGATCTGATGGCCAAGACCGCGTGAACCAGTATGTATAAGAACTGCTATTTGTCCCTCGAATAAATCCATCCGCTTTGCTGCTTCTTCATCGTAAACATGCTCAACATATTGAATTTCGAGGAAGTGGTTTCCACTGCCGAGCGTTCCAAGTTGAGGTGCCCCACGCTCCCTTGCCTTAGAGGATACTTTGCTAGCGTCAGCGTTCTTGAGGCAACCTTCCTCCTCACAGTACAGTCTGTCTTCCTCCCACCCGAAGCCTTTCTCTATAGCCCAGTTAACACCAGATTCAAGAACATCATCTAGTTCAGAGGAAGACACCCTTATTTTTCCTTCTGAGCCGACGCCACTAGGAATTTCTCTAAATAGAATGCTTAGTAGCTCTTTGAGCTTTGGGATAACTTCGTTCTTTGACAGGTTTGTTCTAAGCAAGCGAACCCCGCAGTTTATATCGTAACCAACTCCGCCCGGAGAGACAACTCCGTCCTCTTCGAAATCGACGGCGGCGACTCCCCCAATAGGAAAACCATACCCTTGATGCGCATCAGGCAAGGCTATAGAGTTTTTTTGAATCCCTGGTAGGCATGCAACATTCATAGCTTGAACCAGTGTTTGGTCCTTCTTCATTCCATCAAGAAGCTCTTCATTTGCAAAGATCCTAGCTGGCACACGCATACATTTTTTCGCGTCCTTCGGTATCTCCCATATTAAATTACTTATCTTTTTTACAGGAAGCTGAGACAAGTCGTATTCCTCCTTAATTTCTATTGCTGAACATCAGTTCTTTACTTGCAGGCAGTACTTCACTTATAGAATAACTCGGGGAGGGGGAAAGACTAAATGAAGATAGTTAAGCCTAGTTTCGCAGGACACATTTTAGAAGACAAGAATAAATAAAACTATCGCGTTTTTAATTCTTTAATATATCCGCCACGTGTGTCTGCAGATGGTGCACCTGAGGAAGGTTGTTGACGCTTCATCAGCTCTTCGTGTTTGAACTTGCCAGTAGTACGCTGTAGTATTGCCACATTTTGGACATATGGCTTTCATAGTAGGCATTGTTTTTAATTGCTGGTCATCCTCGAGTATCAACGTTTTATCCTTAGGTGAATGTTCTATCTCTCTCTTAACGACAAATCTTTCTTTGTTACTAAATATAGGCCTTTCTTGATGACCGCAACTTCTACATATAAGCCTAATTTCACCTTTCTCTTTTTCAGGGTACATTAACATACCACACTTAGGGCAGAAGTCCAAATAACAGTCACCTTTTTTTGATAGACGGTTAGGAAGTAATGGATTTTAATTTTTCCGTATTCACTCCACTTCCTTACTTAATTCCTCTACAACCTTTTTGAGGAGGAGCGTGAAGCCCAGCACTAAGTTCTCAAAATTATCCTTGAGAGGAACTTTGGAGTTAATTAGGGAAGCTATTGAGATCGCGACATCTTTTATTTCTATTTTTCCTTTTAACCAAGCGTATCCTATTAGGGCTTCTGCAGCATCGCTTAACCCGTATTTATCCTGTCTTGATGGAAGGCGAGAACGTAATCCTGACGCTTTTAGCGCTGTTGCAAGTATAGACCCCGGAAGCTTTGTTTTCTTTACTTCGCCTGTAGCAGTAAATAGTGCTAAGCTATATATTAAGTTAGAGACCCCATCACCTATTCTTGCGTATTGTTTGTTTAGTAAGATCTTACTAAAGGATTGCAGCTTGGTTTACCCTCCCGTAGAGGACTTAACTTTACTTAATTCGCTAAAGAATAAATCGCTGATCTTAGTAAGAGTGTCTTTAAGTCGTTTAATAGCGTCTCTTAATGCATCTTCAGGGGGGACCCCTTGGTTTGTCGTTATGTAAATTTTCGGGTTCGAAAGAAGAGGGTGGTCTATTCTGTAACCTGCAAAAACGACGTTTTCATCGTCTAGCAAGGCTTTTTTTAATAACGTACATAAAGTGTGATCTTCCCCCTCTATTTCCAGCTCCAAGTGATTTTCTGTGCGTTTTGTCACGCGTACCTTCAACCTCATTCACCTCTTCTAAAGCTTTGATTTGCCATAATCAATCGAGATTTTCCTTTTTTCCTTATTGCCGCATGTACTGCAAGTTAAGACCCCGTTGCTCTTTGGGTCCAGTGGAGAGCCGCATTTAGAGCAGAATGCCAAAACGACTCCTAAATTTTTACCGATAGTGGATAACTGTATGAGCTCGCTTCGAACTTCGATTATACGTGCCTTCACTATGTCTCCGATCTTAAAAGCATCTGACGGCTTATCGATGAACTGGTTACTTATCTGAGATACGTGAATTACTCCTGAATATGGCGATGAAAGAGTCTTTCCTCCAATCCTTGCGATGTCAACCATACTTAAAATTTTTCCCGTATTAACGACCATTCCCAAAACTAAGCTACCTTTCTTGATGAATGGATGGGATTCGAAGGGGATAACCTTAACGCGCCTCTCCACTTTGTCTATAAGCACTATTCCTGCATGTGAGGCAAAAATTATACCTCCCTCGTCATATGTTCCTTCATTCGGCGAAAATTCCTCTATAACACCCAACCAGTCGCCTGGCAAGACGAAGCTGCCAGTTTTAGGTCTCTCCGCGCTCACTCTGAAACACCTCCTTCTCGTTTATCTTCAAAATTCTGTAAACATCAACTTCTACGACGTGAAATTTTTTCGAGTGGAAGTCAAACATTGCTGGGATCGGCAACTTAACTGTGACAAGTTGATCAATGTATCCGCCTCTCTTCTCTACAAATCTTTTAATGAATTGCCTAACTTTAAAGTTTCCTTTATGTATAGAGTATACCACATCGGCGACCTCAAGAGCTTTCTCTAAAAAAATTCTGTCACTAAAACGTCTTTGCACTCCGAATGGTGGATTCTGCACCACGGTATCCGCTTTACCCCTTAAATCTTTTAAGTTCATAGAAACCCACTCAACTCTATCTTCTACTCCAACTTTTTCAGCATTACGCTTAGCTACTTTCAACGCATCTAGGTCTATATCTACACCAACAACTCGCCTCGCACCGAGAAGAGCTGCACCTAAAGCCAACTTGCCATTCCCACATCCGAGGTCGTAAACAACTTTTCTCTCGATGTCGTTAAAAACATAGGCAGCCATAAAAAGAAGAGTTGCTGCAACCCTGTTATGTGTAGGATACTGTTCCAGCCAAACCTTAGGGGAAGGAGTATCCTCCAATCTTTCAAGGAACAGTTCAAGGTGTTTACGCTTAAGTTTAACCTTAACCATCTTCCTCCTCCACCTTTTCGTTGATGGAGGGGTATAGTTCCACCCAGTTTTTTCGCCCAATCACCACTTCAACCTCATCCGGAGTCAGAACAGGAATAGGAAAGCGGGGCCCATCTTCGATAGCGATCCTAGGGCAAGCTGTCACAACCAAAGCTTCAACGTCTCCTAAATTCATGAAACGTTCGGGAACAACTTCTCGCATCGCAAACAAATACGCTTCTTTTCCCGAGGAGCGTAAAGCGTCCCTTATACTTCTCGCTACATTAATGTGAGTCTGACCTGACTTTAATCCGATAATTATGCCGAACCTTTTAGCGTCCTTAGCTTTAGCTACGTGAGTATATCTTTCAAGAAGGAGACGTCTTACGTTTGGTGTCACATCGCGTACCTCGCCTGTGTATGGATCCAGGGAAATAACTCGTTTACCAGTAAAAAGGGCGACGCCAACAGCGTGAAAAAGACCGCCACCTATGAAGAAGGTGGTGTCAGCGTCTGGCGAGAAGGCATTGGAGTAGTCGCATCCTAAAACTTGTCCGGGATATGGGGCTCTCTTACTATCTGACTTAAGAGTCACGCTGACGCCGGCATCCTCAAGCGCTTTTTTAACAAGTGGAAGCGTCTTAACATGCTGCACCGTTGACGTGAGAATTAGACGTTTCAATCCTAAACTCAACGCGGCTTTAACTGCTTGCTCTGCGATTTCTCGCTTTGAAAAACATTCAACGAACAGTGCTGGAACCTTGGTTTGAGTAGGCCAAGGTGCATGTCCAAAATGAATGAGTAGGTCTGATCTAAGTGTTAAAGCTTCAGAGTCCGCTAGGTCGCATGCTCCCCAACACGGGTCAAGGGACGTCACTGCTTCTACTCCTGCCTGCTCCTCTATTAGTGACGCTATTCGAGTAACATAGGGAAGAAGACCTTCAGGAAATTGAAGAAGAATACGTCTAGCATTCCTTGCTTTTACCTCCGAGATTATTTTTTCAATTTCAAAGGTAAGGTCGCCCATAGTCACCATCGAGAAAACCGTCCAAAAATGCTTTTACATGAAAACTTGTAATGAGAGGAAATATTTTTCTTTGGTTAGAAAGAGAGGTGAAGGTGCTTTTCGAGGAAGAGGTGATGAAGGTGAGTAGGATCAGGGATGTTAAAGCGCGAAGAATAATTGACTCAAGGGGAAACGCTACAATAGAAGTAATTGTTTATGCCGGAGATGTTGCCGTTAGTGCATGCGCCCCGTCAGGAGCAAGTGTTGGACGACATGAGGCGCAAGCATTTCCTAAAGGAGGGGTAGAGGAGTCCATCAGGATGATTGAGGCATTATCACGTGTCCTGAAGGGAATGAGTGTTGAGGACCAGGAATCAGTAGATAAGGCGATCCGTGAGTTCGATGGTACAGGGAATCTTAGCAGGGTTGGCGGTAACGCGGCCATAGCTCTTTCGGTTGCTGTGGCAAAAGCTGCAGCAGCAATCAAAGGCGTTCCTCTTTGTAGATGCTTCAGCGACCGACTAGAAGCGCCATTCCCCTTAAGCAACATTATAGGAGGAGGGGTTCACACTAGAGGTGATTCTATAGACTTTCAAGAGTTTTTAGTTTTACCGGTTGGCGCTAAGAGTTTTGGTGAAGCGGCCAAAATAAACGTGATGGTTCACAGAGAAGTTTCCCGCATTTTAACGGAGCGATTCCCAAAATATGTGTTTGGGAGGAACGATGAGGGAGCCTGGGCGGCTCCATTAACCATAAGAGAGGCCCTTGAAGTCCTTTCCTCAGCAGTGCAGAGAGTTGAGGGCGAAGTGGGCGTTAAGATCCGGGTTGGAGTGGATGCCGCGGCTTCAAGCATCTGGAATGAGAAGAGGAATATGTATGTTTATAGAAAAGAGGGGTTCGAAAAGACGATTGAACAGCAGCTAGAATATGTTTCATCATTAATCGAGGACTACGGTGTGGCTTACTTTGAAGACCCGTTTAATGAGGAGGACTTTGACTCATTTGCAAAGTTGAAAGCGTCTCTGGGAAGAAAGTGTATAGTCACAGGAGACGACTTGACCGTGACTAACAGAGAAAGAATAAGGAAGGCTGTGGAGAAGGACGCTATTAATGGAGTAATAATAAAGCCAAATCAGATAGGAACACTTACAGATACCAAGATGGCAGTTGAACTTGCTTCCTCAAGGAAAATAGTTCCAATAGCTTCTCATAGGTCGGGTGAAACATGTGACCCGGCATTAGCTCACATAGCGGTAGGTATGAGGTGCCCTATCATTAAAATAGGAATAATGGGAGGCGAAAGAATGGCAAAGATAAACGAGATCATAAGAATCGAAGAGGAACTGAGAATTAGGATGGCAAATCCTCCCATTTGACATGGAGGGATATAATATTTTCAATGAGATAGCGGAATTCATAGAAACAAGATATGCTAACGCACGTAAAATAATTGAAGTGGGGTTTGGAGGGCGGACAGAGACAGCGATTAAATTGGCGAAAAAAATTAATGCAGAGATAATTTTGACAGATGTAAATCCAGATTTCTTAAATACAGAGTTAAATGCAGAGCTTAAAGGTAGTATCAGAGTAGTTATAGATGACATATTCAATCCAAACTGGAAGTTATATGAAAAAGCGAATTTAATATATGCGATAAGGCCAAACCCTGAATTACAAAAACAGATAATTGATGTAGCCTCTAAATCAGGGGCGGATGCGCTTCTTAAAGTCCTAAGCGATGAATGGCCTGAAACAGAGAACATGAACATGAAACATGAGGTAATTAACTATAAAGGGGTCATACTTCATTTTTTCGTAAACACTAAGCGCCATTAAAAATAAAGAAAGAAAAACAGAGAGTAAAGAAACAATAGATGAAACAATAGATAGATAGTCGTTATAGAGTGAAAGTTTAACTACGAAAAGAGTTTTTCATTATGTAAAGAAAAATTTTACCTAATAAATATTACGCAAAGAAGCCTTTATAAAGAATCATAAAAAAACTCTTTAACCAAGGTTAAACGGTGGTGGCACTTTGTCAAGGAATGAGAAAATCGTGCTCTGGTTTGAGGAGATAGGAAAGGAGGACGTTGCGCTTGTAGGCGGGAAATGCGCAAACCTTGGGGAAATGATCACAAAGGCTAAGGTGCCTGTACCTCCGGGGTTTGCGGTGACGACGTATGCATATAAACGATTCATAAAGGAGACCAAGATAATGGACAAGATCTTCAGCAAACTCAGGGAAATTGACGTTAGAGATTTGAAGCAACTGGAAGAGGCGTCTAGAGAAATAAGGAAGCTTATTGAGGGGACTAAGGTTCCAGAAGACATACAGTCAGCTATATTAAGTGCTTATGATGATTTAGCAAGAAGAGTTGGCAGAGAGCCGCTTGTAGCTGTCCGTTCTAGCGCGTCGGCAGAGGATAGAGACAGGGTCTCCCTCTCTTGCCGGGCGCTAGTTTTGCCGGGCAGCAAGATACTTTCCTGAATGTCTCTAAAGGTGAGCTTGTAGAGAGTGTAAGGCGTTGCTGGAGTAGCCTATTTACTCCTAGAGCGATAGCATATAGAGAGGAGAAGGGGTTTAGACATGAGGACGTGTCAATAGGGGTTGCCGTTCAGGAGATGGTTGACGCGAAAGCTGCGGGAGTTATGTTTAGCATACACCCAGTTACAGGGGATAAAAACAGAATTCTTATAGAGGCCAGCTGGGGACTTGGTGAGGCCGTAGTAAGTGGGGCTGTGACCCCTGACACATACATAGTAGATAAAAAAACTTTTGAAATTCTCGAAAAACAAATTGCAACTAAAAAAGTGGAGCATATAAGGGATCCTAAAACTGGAAAGACGATACATGTGGAGGTCCCGAAGGAGAGGCAAAACGTTCCAGCCTTAACGGATGAAGAAATAAAGGCGCTGGCGAGATACGCCCGCCAGATAGAGCAGCATTATGGTACGCCGCAGGACATGGAGTGGGCTATTGACAAAGACGGGAGGATATTTATACTCCAAGCAAGGCCAGAAACAGTTCACTCGACGGGATCAGCCATAGTGGAGCAACGATTAGTGGAGGAAAAGGAGGGGGAAGTGCTGGTGAGGGGATTGCCTGTTTCACCAGGAGTAGGGGCAGGGAAAGTCAAGGTAATCCTTAACGTTAAGGACATTGACAAGGTCAAAGAGGGGGATGTGCTTGTCACTAAGATGACTACACCTGACTGGGTTCCAGCCATGAAGAGGGCGGCAGCAATAGTTACGGATGAGGGAGGATACACTTGTCATGCAGCTATAGTGTCACGCGAGCTTGGCGTCCCATGTGTTGTTGGGACTGGAAACGCGACAGAGGTGCTGGTGAATGTTGATGCTGTGACTGTTGATGGTGGAAAAGGATTAGTGTATCGCGGGATAATTAAAGCTGCTAAGGAGGAAGAATTTAGAGCTCCGGCTGTCGTTGAAGCTCAGATGATGATTCCGACTGCTACGAAGATATACGTTAACCTCTCAATACCAGAAATCGCTGATAAGGTTGCAAGGGAGACAATGGCTGATGGAGTTGGGCTTCTCAGAGCGGAGCACATGATGGTGACCATAGGCAAGCATCCTCGGAAGCTTATAGAGGAAGGTGGAGAAAACCTAATGGTTGAAAAATTCGCAGAGGGAATACGGAAAGTTGCAGAAGCGTTCTACCCGGGACCTGTAGTTTACAGGTTCTTAGACTTTAAGCCGGACGAGTTCCTAGCCTTAGAAGGAGGGGAAAAATACGAGCTAGAGGCGGGGCACGTTGGTCCAAATCCCATGATAGGATACAGAGGCCAGTACAGGTACGTTAAGGAGCCAGATATATTCAGGTTGGAGTGCAGAGCTGTAAAGAAGGTTAGGGACGAGTTTGGGCTGAAAAACGTGTGGGTTATGGTTCCCTTTGTCAGCACAGTAGAGGTCTTCAGAGAAGTAAAAAGGATAATGAAAGAAGAAGGGCTTGACAGGGAGAAGGATCCGGACTTTAAACTGTGGATAATGGTTGAGGTGCCAAGCAGCGTCTTTCTTATAGATAAGTTCTGCGAGGAGGGCATAGATGGGGTTTCCTTCGGCACTAACGACCTTACAATGCTGGTGCTAGGAGTTGATAGGAACGACGCAGCTGTCCAGGAACTCTACGACGAACGCAACTTAGCAGTTCTTAGAGCAATAGCGTACACGATAAAGATATGCGAAAAATATGGAGTCACTACATCCATATGTGGGCAAGCTCCCAGTGTTTACCCAGACTACTTAGAGTTTCTAGTGAGAATGGGCGCTACCTCGATAAGTGTAAATCCAGATGCTGTGAAGCGAACACGTGAGATGGTGGCAAGAATAGAGCAGAAGATCATGATGGAAAAAGCGCTGAACGTGAAGCCCAGAATCAAAATAGGAAAAAGTTTTCTTGAAGAGGTGGCGTTCTGGAAATTGATAGACGATGAGGCATGATGCGCCTACTCTTTTTATCGCTTTTTTCCTTTGAAGTAATAAATCGAGAGGTAAGAGAGCTATCCGGGTTAGCGAAACACTTTAAAAAACATCGTGCTAATTTTCAATTAGCCTTTAACCATATTAGGGGAGTGACATTATATCAACGCAGAAGTATTACCGCACAATATCTGAGATTGCGGGGCCGCTTATTATAGTAAGCGGCGTAAAAGATGTGGCTTACAATGAAGTTGTCCTCATTGAACTACCCAACGGAGAGACGAGAAGAGGGACAGTCCTAGAGGTCGGTTTAGGCAAGGCGGTGGTTCAAGTATTCGAAGGGACAAGAGGAATTGATGCGAAGGATACTACTGTTAGGTTTACTGGGGAGACGATGAAGCTACCAGTTTCAATAGACATGATGGGGCGAATATTCAGTGGGTCGGGAGACCCGATAGATGGCGGTCCACCGATAATTCCTGAAGACGAGCTAGACATACATGGCTACCCACTTAACCCATATGCAAGGGAATACCCAAGAGAGTTCATTCAAACGGGTTTAAGCGTAATAGATGGATTGAACTCCTTGGTCAGGGGGCAGAAACTACCAATATTTTCAGGGGCAGGGCTACCTCACAACAGGATAGCAGTTCAAATCGCTAGGCAAGCAAAGGTTTTAGGGAAGGAGGAGGAGTTCGCCGTCGTCTTTGCTGCAATGGGTATAACGGCGGAGGAGGCAAGGTTCTTCAGAGCAGACTTCGAAAGAACAGGGGCACTAGAGAGAGTTGTTCTCTTTATGAATCTTGCAGACGACCCTGCGATTGAGAGAATAATAACTCCACGTGTAGCCTTAACAGCGGCAGAGTACTTAGCATATGAGCATGACATGCACATTCTCGTGATACTTACAGACATGACAAATTATGCTGAAGCTCTGAGGGAGATAAGTGCTGCAAGGGAAGAAGTTCCGGGAAGAAGAGGATACCCAGGTTACCTTTACACTGACCTCGCAACTATATATGAAAGAGCTGGACGCATAAGGGGAAGGAAGGGAACGATAACGCAGATGCCAATTTTGACAATGCCTAATGACGACATCACTCATCCGATCCCAGACCTCACCGGATACATTACCGAGGGGCAACTAATAGTTGACAGAGGACTCCACAGAAAGGGAATATACCCGCCCATTGATCCTAGACCAAGCTTGAGTAGGCTTATGAAGGAAGGTATAGGAAAGGGAAGAACTAGGAAGGACCACAGAGAGGTCAGCGACCAGTTATATTACGCTTACAGTGAGGCTGTTGACCTTAGAGCGCTGGTAGCTGTCGTCGGTGAAGAAGCACTCCTCCCAAGAGACAGGAAATACTTAGAGTTCGGAGACCTCTTCGAAAGAAGATTCATAAATCAAGGGGAATATGAAGAACGCAGTATAGAAGAAACACTAGACCTCGGATGGGAACTACTAAGTATGTTTCCTGAAGGAGAACTAAAAAGAATAGACCCAGAAACCATCAATTGGGCGAAGCAAGAAGGAAAGTATACGTTTACTGGCGAGTAAAAGAGCATCTTCATTTTTACTATTTTCTTTTAATTTTACAGTTAATTCTTTAATAAATGTTAGATTTTCTGAGAGGAATTTGAAGAATTGTATTAGAAAAAGGGAATTATTATGCTGCTCGGAAAAGCCAAGGTGCTTTTTGTATTAGCATCCAGTGGAGGAATATTACTGATATTATAGTTAGAATTAATCCAACTGCTAGTAGTTTCGTGGCGTAGCTTGGATTATACACGTTCTTTGTGGCCTCATAGGCGAGGGTGATCCCTATGAATCCGATAAATATTAGGATCGCTACAGCGATTCCTTCTGTTAAATATTGGTCTTGAAAGTTTGTGTTTATGAAGCCGAAGCTTATTTGGGAAGGATTTAGCATGAGATGAATCCCGCCGCTGAGAACAAACAGAGAGAAAACTACGAAAGCTGCGGCAAGAAGTATGTTTGGTGGATTACGTAGCCAAGTTATCCTCTTTGTTACCGTTTTCCTCGTCTTTGTTACCGTTTTCCGTAGCCACGCTACAATTTTCGCTGATGCTTTTCTGGACAGCTTCTTCCCTCCTGAAAAGCTATCTGTTAATGTAAGTTAAAGTTTTTAGTTTTTCTGTTTTTCGATCAGGTCTTTTGCAACTTCTTTGGCCCATTGCCCGGTGTTCTTATTTTCCATTATTTTTTGCAAGTATTCTTGCCAACTGATTTGAAGAGCGTCTTTCCAGTATTGATACTGCTTTTTTAGGTTTTCATATGCTAACTGATGATTTTCGCAATAAGATCCATTTCTAGAAGTTCTTTCTCCGCAGATCGGGCATTTTCCTGACATTTTCACTTGGCTCCTTGGCATTTTTGCCAGTTCACACATAGTTCTTGGGGGCGCCGTCTAGGTCTCCTGACGAGGAGCGTTGGAAAACCGCAGTTGGGACAGGTTTTACCTGTCGGTTCAAGTATCCCTGCTTGAGGGAGAGGGGCGCTAAAATTGCATGTGCCACTCCAGTAGTTTAAGCAACCTACAAAGCGTTTCCTGCTCTTTCTAGATCTAATTATTTTTAGCTCCCCTCCACACAGGGGGCACTTACCGAGGGAGAATTGTTTCTGCTGAATCTTGAAAAGAGCTTCACGAAGTGCTTCTCCTATCTCTTTTTCCTTACGCTTGAAGTCTTCAAGTATTGGAGTCAGTTTTTCTATCGCGTCTACTATCACTTCCTGCCTCGTCTTTTTCTGTGACTCTATTTGGTTCATTGCTTCTTCAAGCTCGCGCGTTAAATCCACAGAGAGAACCCTTGGACAATAAGCTGACAAGACGTTTATTACGGAGAGGCCGAGGTCTGTTATCTCGATTTGTCTTCCTGTTATGTAACGCCTCTCGTAGAGTGTTTCTATTATGTCTGCTCGAGTTGCCTTTGTCCCTATCTGGTTTGCCTCCATCAGCTTCAAGAGGCTATTAGGATTATACCTTGGAGGCGGCGCAGTGTACTTCTCCTCCAAGTTAACGTTAACTATCTTGACTTGTTCTCCTTCTCTTACTGGTGGGATCTCTATTTCTTCTGTTCTGACATATGGCTCGTAGGCTTCTTGCCAGCCAGCAACTTTTGTCTTCATTCCTCTTAGGTGAAAAATGTGGGAGGACACTGCGATCGTGACCTTTATGCTTTCCCGGATGGAGGGAGGACCAAATACCGCGAGAAAACGTCGTACTATCAAGTCGAATAATTTTTCTTCTTCGGGTGAAAGTTTTTCTTCAGGCAACGTCCCTGTCGGATGTATTGGCGGGTGAGCTGGATCTTCTTTTTTACCTTCAGTGGGAGACAATTTTCCTCTCGAGAGAATACATTCAACGATGCGCGTATATCTCTCGTGCTCTCTTAATTGTCTTAAGATGGATAACAAGTCTATGGAGGGGGGGAATTTTTGGCTTCCTGTTCTGGGATAAGAGATTAGAGCTGCTAGGTATAATCTTTCGGCTATCGCCATTGTTCTGCTGGGGGTGTAACCAAAGAGAGAATAGGCCTCCGACTGGAGGCTACTAATGTCAAATGGAGGAGGGGGGCTGAGCGTTCTTTCAGATGAGGAAACATCAGTAATTATTCCCACTTGGCCACTGCATTCTTCGACAACTTTTTCGGCCTCGCTTTTTGTTAGTATTTTTCCTTTCTCATATTGGAGGACATATAAGCCGCCATTTATTTCTGCCTGGGCTGAAATTGTCCAGTAAGGTTTTGGTACAAAACTTTTTATCTCTCGCTCTCTCCTCGCTATGAAGGAAAGAGTTGGACCTTGAACTCGGCCGGTACTTAGGGTATGATATTTCCCGGCGACGTTCTTTAGGGAAGTCATCAACGCCCTAGAGAGGTTTATGCCGTATATCCAGTCTATCTCATGTCTTGCTCTGCCAGCCTCGATAAGTCCCCAATCGAGGGTTTGTGAAAGAGAGTAATATGCGTTGACAAGTTCATCTTTCGTTAAAGCTGAAAATTTCATTCTTTTTGCTTTCGAGAGACTTTCTGTTCCGCACGCGTATTTAAGTATATTATAGGCGATTTGGCTGCCTTCTATATCGAAGTCGGTAGCAGAAATGAATGAGTCGGCGTCTTTCGCGAGTTTCGATATAAGATCTATAAAGTGCTTAGTGTTCGAGGCACGCTTATTGACACGATAAGTAGCAACCCATTCCACGTTGAACACCGGGTAGGTCCAACCGCCACCTTTCTGGCTAACTGAGAACAGATGCCCTATAGCAGGTACTATTACTAGTTTTGTTTTGTCTCTAGTTGCTTTGTAGTAACGAACTCCGTTTTCCTCGTAAACCTCTGGCTTGCCATTCTCGTCAAGTGCCTTTGCAATACGCTCGGCAGCACTAGGTTTTTCGGCGATAATTAAGGTGTAACTCACATAAGCGCCTCCCGGTGTAGTTAAATATACTAAGAAGATGGGGATATTGGGAAATAATAATTTTTTATCTTTTGCGTTTTATCAAGCTTTTCTTGTAAGCGTGACTTTGGTAAGCGATGAAGAAAGTTGCCTTGCTTCAAGTTTTAATGGTAACTGATCGAGCACGCCTAGATGAGTTGTTATAACTTTGCTTCCGAAAAGCTTTTCGAGCTCTAACGCCAACTTAGCATCACGCTCATCGAGAAAAACTACTATCACAACGCCATGCTTCTCAACTGCTTTCTCGAGTTGCTGTGATAATTTTTTAATCTCTTTTTCTGTCTTGGTAAGCGCTAGTTTGAATGGATGGCCATTTATGAAGCCATCTAGTCCCAGCTTCGGATCTCTAAATTGAACCAACAGTAAGCCTGTTTCGCTGCATATTTTTTCGATTAAGTCGTAGGCATATGAGGAGACTACTTCATTTATTCCTCTTGTTTCGAGGAAGAAAACGGGGAGACGCTTTCCGCCGGGCATAGGGAGATAAGCAC
>JAHLWW010000011.1 GCA_019057715.1 Candidatus Jordarchaeum sp. JNZ_1113 | reverse complement strand
CTCCTCTCATCTCTTCAAGCTGATCTTTAAATAAATCTTTTCCCAAAATATCTTGACGTTTTGCAACGTCCACCGACAGCCAAAATCAAATTAGATAAAGGAGCAACTTTCTCGGTTCTTTCAAATTGTTGAAATTTTAATGTTTAGAGGGTGTATCGCTTGAATAAGCTTGGAGAGAAAATAGACGCCTACAGGGAAGCTGGCATTGTTCTCGAGCGCGCTATCCGTGAAGGCGAAAAACTGGTTAAACCTGGTTTGCCCGTCTTGGATCTTTGCGAAGCCGTGGAGTCACGCATACTGAATGAAGGCGCTCAACTAGCGTTCCCGTGCAATGTTTCTATCAACGAGATTGCCGCTCACTACACGTCTCCCCCTGAAGATGCCACATTAATACCAGAGCATGCCATCGTTAAAATAGACGCAGGGGCACATGTAGATGGCTACATAGTTGATAAGGCGGTTTCAGTAGCAACAACACAAGACCTGAAGGACTTAGTTCACGTCGCCGAAAGAGCGCTCAAAAAAGCTCTAGAAGCAGTCAAGCCTGGGGTGCGTGTATCTCTCATAGGAGAAACAATAGAGTCAACCATAAAATCCAGCGGGTTTAGACCAATAATTAATCTCTCCGGTCACCAAATCAAAAGATATCAGCTTCACGCAGGGAAAAACATACCAAATGTCAACATGCGAACTCTTCTAAGCCGTGTTAAGCCAGGAGAAGTATACGCTATAGAGCCATTTGTCACTGATGGAGTTGGAGTAGTCGTGGCTGCCAAAGACGCATATATCTACAGAGTTTTAGAGCCAAGTCTTCTCCCCAAACAGCTAGCCGATCTGCTGAAAAAATATAACTCGTTACCCTTCACCACGAGATGGATAAAAGGCATCGATAGGCTGCGTCTCGAAAAACTTCTAAGTTACTTAACGAGAAAAGGAATACTCGCATCCTACCCCGTCCTCGTAGAGAAGTCTCATGGAATGGTCGCTCAATTCGAGACAACCATAATAATCACCGAGGACTCTTACCTTGCCTTCTAGGCTTTCCCCTTCTAAGGGGTACCTCAAAAATTTCCTCTATAATCCATGTTCCCGAATTGCATCTGCCACATCTTCCCTCCTCTTTGAAAATGTAGTCCCCTTTTGCAAAATCTCTAACCATAGATGCACCACACTGATTGCAGCGCAATACGCTAACTGTTTTAGCTGTAAGCTGAATCTTCCCCTTTCTAGGCAAGGCTAATAATACGTAAAAGAGTAGAATCAGAATAAAAAAGCCATACATGAGATATGCTCCCCTCTGAAAGTCAAGCCACTGAGTCAAGCTATAATAAATCAAGTAGCACCCAACCAAAATAGCAATTATGGCAACTAATACTAAAACCAGTTGAATGATCCTTTCTCCTCTTCCAGCCTCCTTCTCCAAATACCTACACCCCCGCTAGTTCCCTATGCCAATACAGTTCCCAACTCCAACTACGATGACAGCATCCTCCTCATCCGTAAACCTCTCAATGATTCCTTTAATTTTCTCCTTTGCCTCCTTAACTCCCTTCACGATTTCCCTCTTCATTGGAGTCAATGCCTCCTCGAGCGACATTTTAATTACCACAGCATCAACAGCCACATCTCTCTCCACGACCCCTACCTCGATCTTATACTTATCGACTCCCGGCCCACCAATAGCTGCTCCAACTCCCTCCACAACTTTCCCCGTTTCCTCTCCTTCAAACTTTAACCCTGCATCAATCATGATCACCCTCTTAACCTTCCCTTTTTTCTCCTTGAGGACTTGAAGAACACCGTCACCGGGCTTCCCAACACGTCCTCCAGGCCCCTTAGCCCTCAAAATAACAATTTCCCTCCCCTTATACCGTGCATCCGCCCTTACAAGTTCGCCGTTGAAATCCCTAAAGTCTCCCTCTCCAAGCTCCCGAGCTAAAAGAGACGCAACCAAAGCACCAGCTCCATCACCTATAGGCTTACCATAATAAAAGGCGTTTAAGGCTTCCCGATAAGCAGAAGCAATCTTAGTTATAAACGGAAGCATAACTTGTATCTGAGAAACCAAAGCAATATTTCCGCTCTCCTTACTCATGAGATAGTAATGCCTTAAAATGAAAAACAACTGACGCAAAGCAGAAGCAGCCTCTAAAACCATCTCAAGGTTAGCAACGCTCTCCTTGTCAGCTCGAGAAGCAACCTCCTCTATTAATCCCCTAAACCGCCTCATCCTAACATCCAAAAGGTGATCCAACCTCTTCAAAACTCCCAACGGATCCCTCTCAACAGGCTCTATGAAAACAAAGTCAAGCAAACCCTCAACAAACCTGGCAACATCCCTATCCCCCACTCCAAACTCCCTAACAGCCATAATTGCCACCCTCCTTCCCTCCTCACTCCACTCCTCAATTTGCCGCACGAAATCTCCAATCTGCAAAAGCCAAACCCTAACTTGGATTCTCGTCCCACCTAAAGCAAAAACCAAAAAGAACAACGCGTACATCACAGTGATCGCGAGAAAAAGCGTCGGATTTTGTTCACCAAGAAGTTGCAAAGGCATCATAGAACACACCTGAAACCAAGGAAAAGCTAGTCCCCATTTTAAAAATATCGATCAAGCAGCCAATAGAGCTAAGCGACAAGACTCCCATAAGTTAAACACATAAAAAGTATGAGTGTCCCCCCGCCCGGATTTTCGCTGAAAGTAGCAATCTCGAACCGGGGACCGTAGGCTTGGTGTTGACCTAAACCTAAAAATGCCCGTATCCGGTTGACCCGGGAACATGTCGGTGTCTGTACAAGCGGCGGCTGATCCTGCCACGCTATCAAGCGCGCTTCTACAGCCGACCGCTCTGTATTGTGGGGCTCTGTTTTTAGCCCCAAACCAACTGAGCTACGGGGGGACTCAGTTGGTTTATTCTCCTTCTCTTTATTTATTTTTTTCGTATCTGTCGTAGTGGGTGTTTCTCATTATTCTTCGGGGAGTTAATCGTGGAGTAGAGAAAAGTTATTTATGCTTCCCCCCCATGCTTATTTGGGGCTTTTGGTGTTCATGCGGCTTAGGTGATATGTTGCCTACCGTCGAGCTCGTTAATGTGAGTAAGCGTTTCGGCAGAATTATTGCAGCGGAAAATGTTAATTTGAGAATAGAAGATGGCGAGTATATTACTGTAGTTGGTCCTAGTGGTTGTGGTAAGACAACCACTCTACGTATAATTGCGGGTTTAGTTAAACCTGATAAAGGAAAAGTTTTGATAGACGGTGTAGACGTTAGCGCGGCTCCTCCAGAGGAAAGGGGGATAGGTTTTGTCTTTCAAAACTACGCTCTTTTTCCTCACATGACTGTCTGGGAGAATGTGACTTATGGTCCTTGGGTTAGAGGTTGGGATGAGCGCAGGATGAGCGAAGTTGCAAGGGAAATGCTGAATCTTGTTAATCTAAGTGGACGAGAGGATGCCTATCCTAGGGAACTTAGTGGGGGGATGCAGCAGCGTGTAGCTTTATCTAGGGCATTAGCGACGGAGACTCGCCTTCTTTTGCTAGATGAGCCGCTTGGGGCTCTGGATGCTAAAATAAGAGTTGAGTTGAGGCGTGAAATCAGGAAGCTTGTGAAGGACTTAGGAGTTACCGCTATTCACGTTACACATGACACTGAAGAGGCTATGATGGTTAGCGACAGAATAGTTGTTATGCGAAGGGGAAGAATTGAGCAGGTTGGATCCCCAAAGGAGATTTATCTTAAACCCAAAACTCTTTTCGTGGCCGGCTTTGTTGGAGAAATGAACTTCTTTGAGGGAGTTGTAACTGAAAAGTCGAGCGGCACAATAACCGTTAAATTAGAGGGGGGCAGAGACCGCATCGTCGTAAAAGACGAAGATAACGGCTTCAGGAGAGGAAATAGAGTTGTTGTGGCTGTGAGGCCTGAAAACATCACTCTTGGTAATGTTGAGGAAGGGTCTCCTCAGGGTGTGATCGAGGATGTTTTGTTTTTGGGTTCCATGGTTAAAGTGACTGTTCTACTTGCAAATGGTGTACGAGTTACCACGTATGCTTTACCTTACAGCTCAGTTAAAGTTGGTGATCGCGTTTCGATATACTTCGACCCATCTGATTGCAACCTATTCGCACACCCAGGAATCCCTCTAACGGAAGCTTTGAAAGGCTGATCGAAACAAGCATGTTGTTAAGCATGTACACGCTGGTTACTTGACTGAACCTCTGAAGAGCAATGTTCCAATTATTAAGAAGGTTCCCGTGAATACGGAAAGTGCTATTAAGTCTCTCATTAGTCTCGGTGCTACGTCTATGAGCGAAAATGGTAATCCGAGGGCGGAATATGGGCCGCCAAGTAGGCACAGCCTTAACGCGTCGACAAGGTACGTTAATGGGTTTCCGTAGGCGATCACTTGGAGCCAGCCAGGCATTGTATCTACGGGCATAAATGCACCGCTCGAGATGAAAAGTGGTAGTGTTATCATGTTTATTATTCCAAACAAAGCCTCCTGATCAGCTAACTTAATTCCTAGGGACATGGAGAACGCTCCAAAGCCAAGGCTTAAGAGAAGCATGAAGACCAATGCCAAAGCTACTCCCACCACACCTGTCCGTATTCGGGCTCCGATGAGGAAACTAAACCCGAGTATTATGACCCCCTGAATTAAACCTCTTACTGTTGCATACATTGTTTTCCCAAGCATTATTGATAATCGAGGGATCGGAGCTACAAGAAGCTTGTTAAAGAAACCGAAGCGCTTATCCCATATTATCGATAGACCGCTGAAAACGCATGCGAACATCACTGTTACTCCGATGACACCTGAGTAGAAGAAATCCAGATACGAGATTCCTAAGTAATTTTGGATGACTAAACTTTGAAGCGGAGTTGCGTTTAATGCCGAAGTGAGAAAGTAGAGAAAAACACTTCTCTCTCCTCCAATGAAAACGTTTAGTATATTTATTCCTCCTAGTCCGGAAGACATCATGTTCATTGAATAACCGAAGAAGACCAACCAAACTATTGGCGTAACTATGCTTGATATTATCTGCACCCTCATCCTGATGAAATGCTTAAGCTCCCTTTCACATACGTAACACGCTTCCTTAAGCATCCTACCGTCTCCTCCTCTTCATTAGCATGTATTGCTTAAACCTCTCGATCATGTCGATTTTTTCGTCCCTCAAGCTTTTCCCTGTATGTCTGACGAAGACATCGTCCAGTGTAGGTTTGCTTAGAGAGACCGCTTCTATGTTTACCCCCAAACTTCTTGCCTCCTCAAAAATCAACGGTATTGCTTTTTCTCCACTTTTAACTGTTATTCTTAGTGTGCCATCCTGTGACGTGGCGCTATTAACAAATGGGAGACTAAGCAGTTTTTCTAGGAGCTTATCTGGATTGTTTGTCTTCAAGATCAGCACGTCTCCTCCCACTTCTTCCTTAAGCTCGCTCGGCCTGCCTATTGCCCTTATCTCTCCTAGATCAATGATCGCTACTCGGTCACAGAGCCTATCAGCCTCGTCCATGTAATGTGTTGTAAGAAAAACGGTTACCCCCTCCTTGTTCAGCTCCCTTAGCTGCTCCCATATAGTCATCCTACTTGCAGGGTCTAATCCTATTGTAGGCTCATCTAGAAATAACACCTCCGGACTGTGAAGCAGCCCCTCCGCTATCTCCAATCTACGCCTCATCCCTCCCGAAAATGTTTTAACGAGGCTATCCGCCCTCTCCTGAAGCCCAACAAGCTCGAGCATCTCCTCAATTCTCTTCTCTCTAAGGCTCCTCGGCATATGGTATAACTTAGCGTGCAGTTCTAGGTTCTCCCTTGCTGTTAAGTCGTCATCGACACTTATGTCCTGTGGAACGAATCCTATTTTTCGTCTCACCTTGTCCGGTTCCTTTACAACGTCAAACCCACACACTTTGGCTAAACCACCCGTTGGAGTAATAAGAGTACACAAAATATGGACTGTAGTGGTTTTTCCCGCTCCATTTGGACCGAGAAAACCGAAGATTTCTCCCTCTTCTACGTCGAAACTTATACCCTTTAGGGCGGCAACACTCCCGTTATACACTTTCCTGAGGTCCCTTACCTCGATTATCGGCATTAAAGCTCCTCCTACAAAGTTACAACGCAAAATATGTCTATCAGCAACATATTCCATTGCGTTTAAAAACATATCTGAAATAACATGATCATGTGACTTGACAAATTAAACTTAAGGGTGACTTCTTCAATGTTTGAACCTGGCTTCGAAACGTTGCTAAGCAAGGCTAAGGAAGGCGCAACAAAATTTTTAATACTTCTTCTTCTCAGTCAAACCCCCCTCCATGGTTACGCATTGATGAAACTTATAAGGAACTGCACCGGCGGATGGTTGAGGTCAACCAGCGGGAACATATACCCCCTCCTAAGGGAGATGGAAAAGCAGGAGCTAGTAAGAGGAGTCTGGACCAAAGAAGAATCATCTACTCGTAAAAGGAAATGCTACTACATAACCGAAAAGGGACTAAAGGAGCTCTCCGAGATGCTTGAGGAAAGACGCCGGATGACAAGAGCTTTTCTGCTCCTTCTAAAGAAATCAGCTCCCAAAATTGATACTTTCTTTCCCCCTCCATTTCCCCCTCCATTTCCCCCTCCATTTTTTTCTCCTTCCAACATCTCAGGTCTTTCCCTTGAAGAAATTGATTCTCTCATTCAACACCTAACATTAAAAAAAGAAGTAATAGAGCATCTTATCCAAGAGCTTTCTAGGATGAAGGCGCTTTTAGAACGCGAGAAGGGTGAACACGAATGATCGATTCCACTTATCAGCTTATCAGCTACATCATAGGCTACATCGTTCTGTTTCTCATATGCTTCCTAGCAGGTTATAGGCAAGAACTGGTATTCATTTTGGAATTTAGAAAAGTCAAACAGTTACTGAGACACTTAGAGAAGATGGAAGCCGAGTTCAAGGAACTTTTCGAAAAGGAATTCGCGCGTCTCGGCGTCCTTGAGGAGGCGAAGCAGATCTATGCCCGCCTATCTGACTTTTTCGTCATACCCCCCGAGGAGTCCGACCCTGTAGGATCAATTCATAGGCTAAAGCACGTTCTAGACGTCGCAGGGCAACATATAGAGAGAGAAGTGAATTCTTTGCTAGCCTCGAAGGATGATGAAAGTAAAGCTACGGTAAAGCAGGTTTTCCTGGAGGCATCTAGGCTAAGCAGAGTGTGCAAGCTGGTGAGGCACCTATATTTAACTGCTGTTAAATCAAAGAACTTGACTGGTTTGGTTCAAGCCCTCTCTCAGCTACCCTTCTTGAAAATTACTGCAGAAAGAAGTTTCAACATCTTAAAATGCTATCTTCAGGATCCCAAGCAACCCGTCGGGTATGGTCTAGGACCACTAGTGGCTAAAACTTTAATGGAAAACGCTGAAAAAGTTGAAGTCAAGAAGGGGGCAGTCATTGCGGAAAAAACATTGAACGGAAAACGCGCGGTAATCATTAGGCCAAGAGGGCCCGGCGCGAGGACTGAAGAGGATGCAGGCGAAACTCTGCTGGAAGAAGTCCGTAGACTAAAAAATCCATCAATAGTTCTTATTTCGGCACAACCTAAGCTGAAGGGGGAAAACGGCGTTGTAGTTGCTCAGGGGGTGGGCGTAGCTGCAACATATGAGCCATTAAAATTCGAGCTTGAATCCATAGCTACAAGGAAAAAACTTCCTCTCATTTCCGTGCTGGTAAAGTTAACAAGCGAAGAACTTTCAAGCAGGATAGATCACGATTTACAGAATTTAATTAAAGATGTGCTGGAATCTTTGGAAAACTCAATAAAGTCTCTCAGTGAACCCATAGTAATTGCTGGGTTAGGGAACTCTTTTATGATACCTTAACCAGCCAGAAAACTCTTCTAGTTACAACCTCTAAACTATTTTTTCCCTCACTATTCTTCCCCTTTTAACGCGGCGACTACCCCGTCTGGTTTGGCATGGTTCTGTTCGAGATCTTTTTCCTTCTTACCCGTCCTCTCCATTAATTCAGCAATTAATCCATCCAAAAAAGCTAGCACGTTGCTTTCAAACAGCGTTCCTAATGGTGTTAGCGGGGAGTGCTCACCTCTCATCTGGCGTGAGAGATAATCGCTCTCAACGTCGCTCTTAGTTCTCCCCTTAACGACAACCACGTGGTCTGCCATTTTACCCAGTGGTGAATCGGGATACGAAGTGATCGCCACAACCTTAGCTCCAATCTCTTCCTTCGCTATCTTTGAAGTTTCCAAGACAAGTTTAGTTGTGCCAGAACCACTAATAGCTATAAGTATGTCTCCCTTTCTTACAGCGGGTGTTATAGTTTCTCCCACAACGAAAACCTCGTAGCCAAGATGCATGAGGCGCATTGCAAACGCGCGCCCCATTAACCCCGACCTACCCGCCCCCGTAACGAACACTCTTTTATTATTCTTCCACCCGTCAATTAGAAGTTCAACTAATCTATTCACTTCCTCATCATTAACATTTTCAATACAATCCGAAATTGACTTGCAAATCTCAAACATAGCCTTCTTCAACGTCCTCAAGGCTACAACGCTCTTCTAGTTTTTCCGTCATTTTTCACAATACCACTTCAAATAAAAACTTTTTTATTAAGTAGGTGTTCCCTCCAGAATGTATTTGTTCATCTAAACGCTGAAGACGCAATAGTTACTCATTTAACGCCTTTCAACCAACCTTTTTATCTCCAAGTTCATTTTTTCTAATTGTGTTTGGAGGTTTGTTACCTATGAAGCGGGGTAAATCCAAGTTTTTTGAGGTTGAACTTAACTGGATCAAGAACTTTCTTTTCGAAGTCACAGTTAACGGTTTTCCTAAGTTTCACATGGATGAACTTGAACCTGTCGGAGAAGACTCTGCTCCTAATCCTGCAGACTACTTATTAGTGTCTGTGGGCGGCTGCGTAGCGTCTTCCTTCATCTACTCGACGCTGAAGCATGGCATCCCCCTCAAGAAGTTGCAAATTAAGGTTCGTGGGAAATATACGCGCAAGAAGGGTATGATAAGAGTCGGAGAAGTAAATGTTGAGTTACAAGTTGATCTAGCTGACGAAAGCACCGCCAAGAATCTAGAATCATGCCTCAACGTTTTTAGAAAGTACTGTATTATTTCTGAGTCATTGAGGGAAGGCATCCCGATAAACATATTCTTAAAAATAGGTAAGCGGGTTTTAGAAATATTACCCTACGAAGAGAATGATGACTGAAAAATTTCCTTATAGAGCCTTTTAAGCTTAGGACATGTCTCTTTTAGTTCCTTCCTAGAGACCGTGTGACTATTAGGGCAAAAATCGTCGCGAATACACTTCCTGCCATCCTCTGAAAGGACTATGGGGTAGTACCTGCACCCTTCAGGTCTATCATTGTAAACACTACATAATCCATCCTTCAGAAAATAACATGCCCCATTCACGTTTCTCAGCCGGTAAAGTCCACCCGGAAGATTGACGGCAAACTCCTCCCGCCTGAACCCTCTACTCTCCAGCCTTTCAATGTCCTTTTTAGAGAGAAGCATCTCTGTATCACGGCAACATTTAGCGCACCGGCTGCACTTCACGTCTCCCGCCAGCTAATGGCCTCTTAGAGCCCCATACTTTTCCACAAGCCACCTCACGTATTTCCTTATTCCTTCCTCTATTGTTACTTTAGGCTTCCACCCGGTCTTCTTCAGCTTTGAAATGTCTAGAAGAGAGAGCGAAACGTCTCCAACCCATCCTCCTTTCCCCCCAGTATAGTGAAATTTCACACCGTTAAGTCCAAGCTCTCTGACAACTATTTCAGCCAGCTCTCTAACCGTTAGAGACTCCTCAGAGCCAACGTTAAACACATCGAACCCGTCGGCTCTCTCCGCCAAGTGAAGGGTGGCATCAACACAGTCTGAAACGTACATGTATGATTTTCTCTGGTTTCCATCTCCGAGAATCTCCAGCTTTTCCGGGTTGTTCTTAAGCTTCCAGTAAAAGTCGTAAATGACACCGTGCGTTGACCTAGGACCTATAATGTTCGCATACCTCAGGGATAATGAAGAAACTCCATAGCATGCGTAATATGCTGAAAGGTACATTTCGCAGGCAGCCTTAGCTGCTCCATAAGGACTTATTGGAAGTGGAGCTAGGTCTTCAGGTGTGGGAACACGTTTCGCCTCTCCATAAAGCGTCCCTCCACTCGAAGCAAACACCACCATCTTAGCATTACTACTTCTTACGGCTTCAAGTACATTTATAGTGCCACGAACGTTAACCTCGAAATCGGAGCGCGGGTCACTAACGCTTCTCCGTACATCCGCTTGAGCCGCAAAGTGAAAAACGACCTCCACATCCCTCACGCACTCCCTGACCTTTTCGTAGTCCCTCACGTCTCCCACAATGAGCTTAACCCTACCACTTTTAACGTGTCCCTCAATGTTCTCAACAGTAGACCCTGAGAGGTTATCCAGCACAACTACCTCGCATTCTCTCTCAACAAGCTTGTCGACTAAATGGCTACCTATAAATCCACACCCACCAGTAACAAGCACTCTTTTTCTCTCTAACTTCATGATGCGCTCCCCCTAAGAAAGCAACTTTTGCCTCATTTTTAAAAAGAATATTTAGCGAGGCTTGTTCTTAATATGTTCGTGTAGCAAGATACTTAAAGATTATCGTGAAGACAAAGGAGATCAGCATAAGTATGGACGCCGAGAAGGCGGCTGCAGGCCAAAGGTGTTGTTCTACTAAATCCACTATGAGAACTGGTACTGTTTGGACTGGCCCCATTACAACTAGCGTTGCTCCTGTTTCTCCTAAGCTTCTTGTAAACGCTAATATTGCTCCTGAAATCACGCCGGGCTTTATAACAGGTAAGGTTACCGTCGTAAATGCTTTTAGTGGAGATGCTCCGAGAACTCTTGCCGCCTCCTCTAGAGAAATATCATAGTTTAGTAGTTGAGCATGAACTGACCTTATCACGTATGGAGACGTGAATACGGCGTGTGTAAGTATTATTAGCCAGAGTCCAGGTGCTACAAGAGAAAGCCCCTTAGATGACCCCCAAAGCAGGTAAACCGCGAAGCCCAACGCCGACGAAGGTACTATTAGAGGAACATTAGTCAGCGTGTCCAGGATAGTTATTCCCTGTACTCTTTTTCTTGCCAGAAAAAATCCTATAGGTATTCCCACTCCTAAACCAATTACTGTGACCGTCGCTGCGACCAAGAGAGAATTTATCAGGCTTTCAACGAAATTCTTGTTTACGTTAGCCGTTGAGTAGAAGAACTGGTACTGAACTCCTTCCGTGAAGTCATAGGTGTACGGGGAATAGCTCCACCACCTCCAAGTATAATAGAAAATATAGAATATCGGAGCAAAAACCACGAAGGATACCAGTATAAATATCAACGAGTATCCTATGAGCCTGACTGGCTTGGCAGACAGAGCCTCATCAGCCTTAAGCACTAAAACCCTTAACTTCCCCCTAAGCATTTTCAGTCCTCCCTCAAATAGCTCTTGCGAAAGCGGCTCCCATAAGTTTCCTGAAGACGAATATGGAAATACACGCTATCGATACAAGTATAGCGCTGAGGAAAGCTGCTGGCGCAATTAAAAGCTCAGCCTTCCACTCAACAATCAGTATTGGTGCCGTGGTGAAAACTCCTGCAACTATCATCGACGCCCCTGTCTCTCCTAAGCTTCTCGTAAAAGCAAGTATAGCGCCAGCGAATATTCCTGGTGCCATTAGCGGAAGCGTGATCGTTCGAAACCTCGTGAAACTTCTAGCTCCAAGTGTTTGTGCTGCTTCGGCGTACGATGGGTCTATTCCTTCAAGCACTGCTGAAACTGAACGTACAACATAAGGAAAAGTGAATGAAACGTGCGCCAACAATAGTAATGGGGGAATACCCATTACTCCTCCCCCGATGGTTTCGTCAAGTTTGAAGACCCCTGTGGTAAGACCCAAAAGCCCACCTATACCTGACCGCGTCCCCCAAAAAATGAGTGTAGCAAATCCCAAAGCGCTGGTTGGAGTTGCAAGTGGTATGTTGATAAGTGTGTCCAATACACGTCGACCTGGCACGCTACTGTTTTGGAGAATGAGTGCTATTGGAACACCAATAATGACATCTATAAGTGTAGCGTAAAAAGCAAGTTTAAAAGAGAGGAGTAAGCTTTCCAAAAGTATCGTCCATCTAGTCGAATATATCACCGGATTGCTAAAGACGTTATAGTTTATCTCCCACCAGTCAACAACCACATAACCTGTAATGTATATAATCGGTGCCAGCAACAAGACAAAAATAGTCAGCAGGATAAGTGAGTCCTTAAGAAGAGTGAACCATTTTGCGGAAAAGACGCTTTCAGCAACATAACTAAGAAATGCACCCGAACGTTTTTTCTCTTCCTTCGTCAATTTATTTGACCCCCCTGTTCCGCACAGCGTCCCAAGCTATAATTGCGTTCTCCAAAATGAAGCCCGGCGGCGGAGACAGTATTTTAGATGGTATTACGGCGCTGACCCCCCTTTCCGGGCTGAATATCAAAGGATCCAAGGGGACATCCGGGTTAGCTGGTCTGAAACCATACTTTTGTGCTGCTTGCTGAACTTCAGGACGCATAAGGTACTCGTATAATTTTTCTGCGGCAAAAACTTGAAGTGGAGATACCCACGGCGCGTTCAATATGGCGAAAGGATGATCAGAAAGTAAAACTCCCTCCTCTGGATAAACCGCTATAAGAGAATCCCCCCAAGCTTGCCTTGCTGCCCTCGACTTCGCAATAACCACGCTCTCGTAAACAGCGAAGACCGATATTGTACTTGGCCCCCCTTCAACCGCCCAGTCGCCAAAGAACCCTGTGCTCTCACCATACTGAATAGCTTCAGCCTCCAGAACCCTCACCCTTTGTTGAACAAGTGGGTTCGAAAGGTCAAAGATAGTGAGTTCCCCTGGCTCCTTACCGGCTGCAGCAGCAAACTGAATGAGAATAATCATCGCACCGCTGTTTGAGAGGCGAGGATTAGTATGACCATACTTTAGGACGCCGTCACTTCCGTCAGGATCGTTCAGCGCAATATCTATCAAATCTCTTATTCCTTTGAATGGGTGCTGTTGGTAAAAACTGTTGTTCCATGTTGCTAAGACAATGGGGGAGACCACCAATGGTTTACAACTAGCTTCGTCCACTATCATCCCCCCATGAGTCTCCCTCCACTTCTCATTCAAGTAGGGAATCCATATTGATGCAGCAGGGCTAATTGCGACGGGGCGTAGTTGCTCATTAACTATCTGTGTTATGATTTCTTTGCTACCCATAGCTATGAAGTTACACTTGACATCAACGAAGAACGTGGACTCAAACCACCGTTCAAACCCCTCCTTAGCTTCTTCAATCCATTTTTGTTTTTCACTACCATAAACAAAGGTTAACTCAATGGAGGGCATAGTTCCTCCTACATTAATCCACCCCGATTGAGCAGAAGCGTAAATTAATATGGCCCCGATCAAGAAGCCGATCAAGAAAACAAGCAACAAAATTCCTAGGCTGTAACGTCTCCGCCCAGCCATTCAAATACCGCCTTTCATCACTTATCAACCCCCTACTATCCGAAACGTATAAAACTTTTTCTAAATTACCCTTTGTGGCGCGTCTACTGTGGCGGGTTACGTAATCTTGCATGACACTCTTTTTCCTTTCTCAATTTCCTTGAGTATAATTTCTCCGTAACCCGTGTTCTTTCTTAGTTTTATTTTTCCTGCTCCGTTCACTTTTAAAGTGAAAAGATATTTTTCGTCAGCATAAACGTCAACATTCTTCCCCGCGTATTCTTCAGGGAGTGAGAGAACAACATGTTTCTTCCTCTCTTCAAATTCCACGGGTGCCTCTATTCCCTTTATTTCCCTCTTTCTTCTCGCTTCTTTCCTGGCTGGTCTAACCGAAATAGGAACCACTACAGTTTGTTCACCAAAAGTGTATATTTCGTATTGGAGTTCCCCCGTGTCAAAGTCCCTAACTTCTATTACTGGCCTCGCTAAGTCTGCTTCCACCATGCCAGTTGGAACTTTGACCGTCATGTTCAACGAGAGAACTTGCTCCACTCTTCCATCTTCTATGAAAATGACCGTGTCTATTATTCTGCATATAAGACCAAGCTCAACGCGCCCTATAAATCTCTGGATAGCGTCGATCGGCTTAGATGCATGCACCACGCCAACAAGACCGACGCCTGCAAACCTTAGGTCAGCAAAGACCTGAAAGTCCTTCGTTTTCCTAAGCTCATCATATATGCAGTAGTCCGGTCTGACGAGTAGAAGAACATCAGCTGTTCGCTCCATATCCCCTCCTAGAGCGGTGTACTGCGTTACCTCCGGGCTAACCTGCAAATCCCTCGGTTTCTCAAGCGTTTTAACAATCTTTCCCTGCTTCTGATAGAATTCGGCCAAAGCGCTCGCAAATGTTGACTTGCCCGCTCCCGGCCTCCCAGCAATAAGTATCCCTTCCGCCTCCTCCCTCAATCTTTTTTTCAGCTTTTCAGAAGGCGCGTAATCGTCAAGCGTTACCTTCAACAGGGGACGGACAGCAGTAATCTCCATTCTCTCAGAGAATGGCGGCCTAGTTATCGCTATGCGGTACTCCCTTAACTGAACAACAGTTGCTCCTTCCTCGTCTATCTCTATGAAGCACCTAGGCGCGCTCTTAGTTTCCTCTATTATCTGTGCAGCTAACTCTTCAAGCTCAGCTCTAGTAACCGGCTTCTCAGATATCTTTTCCAGCCTCCAATTCCCCGGGGTTCCCCTCTTAGTCATCGGGGGCACGTCCTCTTTTAAGTGAACTGAAAGCGAGTCCTCAAAAAAGTAATCCTGGATTCTTTTTTTCTCTTTCTTATCTTCCCTCAACAGGATCACTTTTATTCCTTCAGCTTCACACATTGCTGCCTGAATGTTGTCGCTAGTAAGAAGAGTTGCAGAGTGCTTCTCCGCCTCTCGTCGAATCAAGTTGTCAAGCTCCCCGCCAGGAGCCAGCCTCACCTGCTGAAGCGTAGGTCTTTCACCTACGATTAATATTCTAACCTTTCCCTCTTTTTCGAGTTGCCTGAGTCTTTTCAGCTCTTCAAGCCCATGAAAACCAGTAGTCTTAGCCATATTTGCTTGATGCTCTATCTCGGCTAACACAACTTGAGGTATTATAACTTCAACTTCGTCTCCAAGTTTTCCTGCTTCAATCTCCTTCGAAATGCCTGAACCCACAAGCACACTAGTGTCGACAACGTACCTCATTTTCAAACCTCTAACGTTAACCTCCTTCGAGGACCTCTTCAACAAAAGTAGAGGTGAAAAACCATAAAAACTAACTCATAACACCATTTAACGCGCAGAAAGCGCTATCCTCTCTATTTGGTCTTTTTGTCTCACAGCGTAGCTTTTAAGGTCATTGCTCGCAGCAAGTATGATCTCCTCTGCCAAACACTCATCTATAGTTTTCCTATTTCCAAAGCTCTTCTTTCTTGCTCCCTCAGTCAGGAACCTCAACGCAAGGTCAACACGCCTCATTGGTGCAACGTCACAGGCAGTAAAATACACTGCCCCACCGTAACTAAGCCTGCTGGTTTCCTCACGAGGCGCAGAATTCTCTATAGCTCTCACCAGAACTTGAATAGGGTTCTCCCCCGTCTTGAGCTCCACTATCTTAAGCGCGTTTCTCACAATGTTTAACGCCTTGATCTTTTTCCCTGTGTTCTCTCCTGGACGCATAAGTTTGTTAGCTAGACGCTCAACCAGCGGAACGTTAGCCTTCATGAACCTTCTATGCTCATGCCTACCTCCAGTGTGGGGTACCAGGATCGGTCTGAGATTAATATACTGCCTAATACCAGGATCCCGTACCTCAATATTTGAGACATCCCACAGTCCGAAAATCTTGATCCCTGTTTCCTCACCGCTCAAGCCAATCTCCTCCTATCTCATCGGTTTCTCCTTTTTACCCGTAAGTAACGCCTCAAGAGACACGCCGTTAACTTTAACGACTTTCCACCTCACCCCAGGAAGGTCACCAAACGACCTTCCTTTTCTGCCGCCTATGCCTTCAACTATAACTTCGTCGTGCTCGTCCACAAAGTTGAGGGCACCATCCCCCGGCAGGAATGCTGTTATTTGTTTACCATTCTTGGCAAGCTGCACGCGGACGGCTTTCCGGATAGCAGAGTTTGGCTGCCGCGCCTCTATACCTACCTTTTCAATTACTATTCCGCGCGCCTGTGGAGCTCCCATGAGCGGGTCCACTTTCAACTTAAGCTTCAACATCTTTCTTTTAAAGTACACGCTACTCCATCTAAACTTCCCGCGCCTCTTGGCCAGTGTCCGCGCCGCGCGCTCGCCTCTAGGTGACTTCTTACCCACCTTCTCGTACCTCTCTCATCTGTTTTTTATCAGGGTGAAAAACACTAAAATCAAGCATTTAAATATAACGCAAAATACTTCTCCGTCCTTGTTGCTTGTGAAGTCGCAGAGTAGACCAAGCCTTTTTCATATTGACTTGTTAAAAGTTTCGGGATACTTGTTTGGCTTCCTTTGAGCTCACGCCTGACGTCTGGTCGTGTGTCGTCGGAGTGGTTGGCGTTTAAGCACGCTCAGGATGAGGGGGCACCATTGCTCCAGAACCCACCAATGAACCTCTGATAGAGGCAAGAGATGAGAGATGAAAATCCATGAATACCGAAAAAAGTAGGCTGAAAAGGCATAGTTTAAGTTTCGCTTTTAGTCACCTACTAGTAAGATTTAAAATTGTGTCCCTTCCTTCTTTTTCGCAAGTTTTTGAATACGGATGCAAACGAAACTTGGCTGTGATATCGATGAGCGTTAAGATTCACGTTAAAAAGGAGTGCCGCTTTGAAGGATGTACATTCATAACTGGTTTTCACAGCGTGATAGGCGAGGCAGGGTATATCGCTGTCAGGCATATTATTAAGAACCTTGACCCTGAAAGAATAGGCATAATTGAAACCAAGCTGCTCCCTCCGTTTGTCTGGTTTAAGGGTGGTGGTCTCGCTCTTCCATTCGAGCTCTTCAAGTACGAGAATTTTGTCATGCTTTTCCCCAGAGTTCTTCCTCACGCTGATGAACACAAGGAGTTCGCCTTCACAATTGCAGAGTGGGTGGTGAAGGAGAAATTCAGCAAGGCGATCCTAATAGGTGGGCTCGACAGCAGGTTCAGGCAGGGAAGCGAAGCCTTCAGAATTGTGGCAACAAGAGCGGGGTATCCAGAGGCGCTAAAACTTGGCGCCCCCTTCTTAGATGAAGAATTAGGTGTCTTCGGTCCCCTTGCCCTAATGCTGGCATACTTTGAACTAAGCGACTTCCCAGCTATCACTATTCTTCCTTTTGCGGAGCGTGGCCGTCCGGACCCAAGAGCAGCGGCAGTTGCAATAGACGTTTTAAAGGAAAAATATGGCTTACCCGTGGAAACAGAGTCGCTAATACAGGATGCAAAGGAAATAGAGGCAGAAATAGAAAAAATACTAAAGCAGCAAGAAAGGGAGCTCGGCGGCGGAGAAGAAGGAATGTACATCTAAAGAGCTCCACGACGTAGGCAACACCAATGCTGCTTCTCTTGAAGAAAGAGTTTAAATTCTCTTTTGTCTCTTCTAAAACATAGGCGGGTTGTAAGGGGTCTGTAACCCATAGAAGGGGGATAAGCCCAGCTAGGATAGGGCGCCGGCCTTCGGAATTTCGCTGGAGAAAGCCGGAGGCCGAGGGTTCAAAACCGAGAAGCAGTGAAACTCCCTCCAGACCCGCCACATCTCTCCTTTATAGTTTCTGCGTAACACTATTTTTTTTCTATAATCTTTTCTCATATTATTCTGCATGATTAACGTGGAGGGTTCCAGGATGTTTGAATGTGGGCTTAGCGGACACGAAGTACGGAAACTAATACTTGAACATAGTTTAGTTAGTGATTACTTGGACTTGAATGTTCAGGTGACTTCCAACGGCTTTGACTTGTCTCTCAGGGACGTTTACTCATTTAATGGTCCCGGCCGCGTCGACTTTTCAAATGCGGGTAGGCTGATTCCAGATGCTGTTAAGCTTAACCCTGAAGGCAACGTTTACTCTTTGAAGCCTGGTGCGTACAAAGTGGTTTTCAATGAAGTGCTTAATCTACCGAGGGACATTTTCGCTCTTGGCTTTCCCAGGTCTTCCCTTCTCAGATGTGGGGTAACCGTTCACTGTGCGGTTTTCGATGCGGGCTATCATGGACGTAGCGAATCATTGATGACTGTGAGCAACCCATATGGCTTCATCCTGGAGAAAAATGCGAGGATCGTCCAGCTAGTTTTCTTTAGGCTTAGCGAGCCATCTGAAGGATATAAGGGGAAGTATCTTGGCGAAAACCTCTAATTACACGTAAAAGTAAAAGTTAATAAGTAACATTCCATATTTTTTAACAGAATTATGGAAAACGCGCCCCCCAGTGGTGAAAGCCCTATTGATTAAGGAGACTCACGTCGTAGACCTTCAGAGGCGTATGGAAGCCGTTGAGTTGCTTAAACTCATGAAGGAGCATTACACTTACGAGGAACTTCACGCGCTTACAGGGCTACCAATAACTGTTCTTAACAGATATGTTAAAGGCCACGTGTTGCCCAGCAGAAGCAGAGCAGAGGAACTCTTCAAAACCTTATCAGAGAAGCTCAGCTTGGAAGAAGAAGTCGTAAGGCGAATAAAGTTCGACGAGAAAGGATATTTTGACAACACCGCTCTGATAAGCGACACTCTTCTACTGAGATTAATAGCGAAGAAGGTTGCAAAGTCCTTCTATGACAAGAAAGTCACAGTAGTCCTTACAGCTGCGGTTGACGGGATCCCCATAGCTACCCATGTTGCAAATTTGCTCGATGCTAAAGTGGTCATCGCTAAGCGTGAACGTGAAGTTGGCGTAAGACGTTTTATCGAAGAAAATTATGTTCCTTCTTTTTCAGGCGTGGTGATGACCCTTTACATACCTCAAAATGCCTTTTCACATAAAGACAATGTGCTTATAGTGGACGACGTGGTTAGGACGGGGGAGACCCAGAAAGCTTTAGTATCCCTAACAGAAAAAGCTGGAGGAAAACTTGTAGGCGTTTTCTTTCTCGTAGCGATAGGAGAAACTTGGATTAAACATATGAAATTACCTGACGAATGCAAACTCGAAATACTAGCAAAGCTTCCAGAGCCAAAAAGAAGCGAGTAATAACCTCCTTTCTACTTTCCTCTCAAAACCTCGCTGATCTTGCCGTGAAGAACTTTGTTTCCCGAAGCTATGATGGTCCACCTTTTGTTCAAATCCATCCTTCCCTTTATCTCTCTTCCCTCCCCGTCTGTTACAACCCCTCCTGCCTCCTCTAAGATGATCTTAGCACCTAGAAAACTCTCACACGTCAACACTCCTCTAATATCAATGAAGGCATCATATCCTCCATGGGCAACATAAGCTATTTCTAGTGCGTTGCTTCCTATTTTCCTCAATTTCCTGACTTTCATCATTAATGGGAAAACCTTACTTAACTCTGTCTTGTCGGGAAAATCTAGGTCAACCCCCACTATTGCCTCGCTGAGCTCACTTACTCCTGAAGCCCTAATGAGTTGCCCGTTAAGAAAAGCTCCTCTTCCTTTAATGCCGACGTAAGTGTCCCCCGAAATCAGGTTTTTGACAACTCCAACCTTCACGTCTTCCAAGTAAGGTTCATCAGCCACCGCGACAGAAACAGAGCAAGCGCCAATACCCCTCAGGAAATTCGTCGAACCATCAACTGGATCCAGCACGAAGAACGGGCCACCCCCTCCTATTTCCCCCTCCTCCT
>JAHLWW010000010.1 GCA_019057715.1 Candidatus Jordarchaeum sp. JNZ_1113 | reverse complement strand
GAGAAAGCGTTAAAGGGAAATTATTCCAAACATGGCCTTTTCCTTCCCTTTTTCTTCAATAAGCGTCAGTTTCCGTCATGTTATGATCAATTAAACCCCTTTAATTTTAGAACTTCATTTACCGCTGTGTCGGCTTCATCGCTTCTCTCAGTTGCTTCGCGTTAAGCGTAAACTCATGACAGGTGGTTTTCGGCAACATGTAGCTTCATGTTTTCCATGATAGACGGTGGAGGTAAAAATATTAATGGTTTTGTGGAAATATACTTGATCTTATAAGGGTTGGCGGGATAATGTGCGACCTTAAGTCTGTTGTAGAAGAGCTGTCGAATGCCAATGCTGATGTTAGAATGGAGGCTGCTTACACTCTTGCCGAGTACGCTAAGGCTGGCTTTACAGTTCCCGAAGCTTTGGATAAACTTGTCGAGTTATTGGGCGACGATAATGGAGGCGTAAGGGGGGGAGCTGTGCTCGCCGTTGCTCTTTACGCCGCAAATGGGGTCACTAAACCTTTTGCTCTAAAAAGACTTATTGGGATGCTGAACGATGAAAACGTCGATGTGCGTAGGCATGTCTCGCTCGCCCTTGCAAGCTACGCCGATAACAACATAACTGACTCTAACGTGCCGAAGAAGATCATAGCTCTTTTAGATGATGACGATGAAACGGTGCGTGGTAATGCCTCGCTTGCTCTAGTCAGTTACGCTGCAAGGAACATTAAGTACCCGAAGGCTCTGGAAAAACTCGTGGAGCTCCTTGACGACGAGGATGAATGGGTGCGCAGGTGCGCGGTGCTCGCCATTGAAAAATATGCAGAAGTGAATGTCGTCAACCGTGATGCGCTGGGAAAACTGGTAAGGTTGCTTGACGATGAAGACGGTGTGGTTCGAGGTTACTCCGCCTTCGCTCTTGCCATGTATGCTGAGAGAGGCCTTACTAATCCTGATGCGTTAGGCATCTTCTTAAAGCTACTGGACGACGAGGAGGTGGATACTCGTAGTTTCGTGTTGCTCGCTCTCACGAGCTATGCCTCGAAGGGACTGGTAAACGTGGAGGCACTGGGAAAAATCGTGAAGTTACTTGACGACGAGTATAGCATGGTGAGGGAGCATGCTGCGCTCGCCGTAGCGAGCTACGCTAGTAAAGGCTTCATGGACCCTACCTCTACGGGAAAACTGATGAATTTGCTGGACGATGAATACGCTCGAAACAATGCAATGTTCGCCTTAGCCACTTACGCCGAAAAAGGAATAACTAACCCAGAAGTTCCGGGTAAACTTGTGGAGTTGCTGAGTAGTGAGGATGAACCGACGCGGGGTCATGCAGCCCTCACGCTTGCAAGCTACGCTGAGAAAGGCGTCATAAGCCCAGAGGCCCCCAAGAAGCTTAGGGAACTTTTACATGACGAAAGTAAGTGGGTGCGCGAATGCGCCGCACAAGCACTCACAAAATACATTGAAAGAGGCGTCTCTTAAAATCGCCAGGAAACACGTAATGATGGGTCAGCGTAAGCTTACATTTGCGACGCCTTCAACATCACCTTTTTTATTGAGTCAAATTTACTGAGAAACCTGATGCCTTAATGGGAGGCGTTTTTCTTGGCTAAGCGCTTGGAGGCTTGGGCTGAAGAACTGCTGAGAAAACCTATCCTGGCTAGAGTTGCAACGGTGGATGAAAAGTGTATGCCGCACGTTACTCCAGTTTGGTTCCTCTATGAGGATGGTTGCATTTACTTCTCTGTGCAGAAAAGAACAGTCAAAGCGAGAAACATAATGAAAAGGCCTTACGTATCAGTCGTGGTCGATGAGGTGAGCGAAAGAGGAACTATGGGTGTCACGATGAGTGGCAGGGCGGAGGTCATGGAGGACCTAAAGTTCTTCGACAAATTATCTGAAAAGTACTTGGGCAGTGTTGATCACCCGGTAGCGAAGGCTTTGCGCAGCCTTCCAAGAATAGTAGTAAAAATTAAGCCTGAAAAAATCGCGGCATGGAAGTTCTAGTCGAGAAACCACTTCATCTACTCTCCGTTTTTTCTTATTTTTAGTTTGAAAGGGAAAAAACGTTTTCTAGCTTCTTTCAAAGCAGCCTTAAGTTCTCTTAAGGCTACAAAGCATTCTCAGGATAAACATGCCCATAGATGACTTCTCAATAACTTTGTTGCTGCTAAGGCACACTAAGAAGTGCTAGAAGCCTATTTGGTCTTTGTTACGCCTTGAAAGGATCTTTTTAGCAATGTTTTTTGTCTGTTTTGTTTAGTTCAGGTGCCTTGCTTGGGTGGCAGGGTGAGCGTGGCAGTAGATTCGCTAAAAATTAAGTTGATGACTGATAATTAGCATTTTAGGCGCCGACCATGGCAAGGAAGGCACCTACGGCAACTAAGGGATGTTCTTTACGGTTCCCACGGCGATAGCCATGACTGTGACATACGATCCAGATGTTTTCATGAGCGGCCAACTAAAAAACAAAGCGTGCTGTTTCAACCTGTAGCATTCATGCGTGAAAAGCACAGAATCCCTCGTCAATGAACTTCTCTACACTTGAAGCAGTAAGAGTTGAACTTTCATCTTTAAATCGCTCTACTTTAGCACTTGAACAAGGAAATGCTTATACCTTCTTATACCTTAATACTATTTTTTAAGGGCTTCCTTTGGAGGGAGCGATTTTTGGGTGAGGTTTTGCGTGCATTAGAGGATGCTGTCGGCTCAGACTACGTGTCGGTCGATGACTTCGTTCTCTACACTTACTCTCGTGGTATAGAGGGAGCGCTTGAAGAAGTGATGCCGGAGTACGTTGTCCGTCCCGGGTCAACAGATGAAGTTTCAAGGGTGGTTAAGGTTGCCAACAAGTACAAGGTTCCCATTGTTCCTAGGGGCGGAGGATGCTGCTTGATGGGCGGCTCGAAGCCCATAGAGAAAGGCGGAATAGTAATTGACATGACTAGAATGAACAGGTTACTCGACATTAACTTTGAAGCTATGACTGTGTCCGTCGAGTGCGGTATAACGTGGGCTAAGTTAAACACTGTGCTCTTCGAGAAAGGCTACTACACTGGGACGCTCGGTCCAGGTAGTGGGATGTCCGCCACGGTAGGAGGAGGGCTAAGCCACCATTCTGTTGGAGGAGGTGGAGCGACAAAGTATGGGACGTGTAGTGAACACTGCGTCGCGCTCGAAGTCGTCCTGCCTCAAGGCGACGTTGTGCAGACTGGGTCAAATGCCAGCGTCTACATTAAGGAGCCATTCTGCAGACTGGGCTTAGGACCAGACCTCCTGAGCATCTTCCTAGGTGATAACGGTATATTCGGGATAAAGACAAAGGCGACACTAGAAATATTTCCCCGTCCGGAGTATCATGAGTGCAAAACCTTCGTGGTAGAAAACCCGGGGGACATTAACGTGGCTAAGATATGGCTCGAGTGGAGGAAAATGGGAGACCTCGGAATATACGATTCCCAGTATCTTCCACCGTTAACTGTTGTGGCTTACTCCGGTCTCCTTACAGAGTTCCCCTTTATTCCAGCTTGGAAAGGCATAGATAAGGGAATACTGTGGTACACTATAGAGGCTTACACCGAGGATGAGCTAGAGGAAAAGGTGAGGCTAGCCGACGGGGCCGTTAAGCGACACGGAGGGGAGGAGCTCGGCGAGAAAATAGAGGATGGGAACATTGCGAGGTGGCACTACGAGAAGCACGGCTTCTGGCAGAACTGGCATGCTCTATGGAACATTGCCGGTCCGGGCTGCGTGCCGTGTAGCACCGAGCACCACGTGCCTATACATAGGATGCCAGACATGTTCAGGGCGTTCGAGAAATGGGAAGAGGAAAACCGTTCTCTCTTGGAGAAAGCAGGCGCCTTCTCCGGTGTCTCAACAACCATCCTTTGCGGTCACACAACAGTCGAAGTAGATAGTGGACTTGTCGTCTGGGATAGGCCCGAGCTGAGAAGTCTTAACAAGCAGCTCTGGATAAGCCAAATGCACATGGTCATAAAGAACGGCGGGATGCCATACATGACGGGCGAGCTCTACAGCCAAGCCCTAGTTGACGCCGCAGCGTTTCCTGAACCATACTTTGAGCTGCTGAGGACGCTGAAGAGGACGCTTGACCCAAACAGGATACTTAGTCCCGGAAAGTACAGGCTTTAAGGGGGGGTGTTGCAATGGTCGAGCTAAAGCATGTTAAGGCTCTTTCGAGCATGGCTCAATCCTGCTCGGGGATAGGTGATTGCAGGACAGCCTACAGGCAGGCTCTCGGATGGTACGGCGTCTGCCCCATGGTGGACCACACACCGGGCTTCGAGCCGTACTACGCTAGAGGCAAGATCAGGGCGATTAAGGGGATGCTGGAAGGGAAGTTTGAGCCGAGTGAGGGTTTCGCCCGTGTCATGTACCATTGTACTACGTGCGGCGCCTGCAAGGCTGTCTGTCACGTTTCGGGCGTCGACCAAATAACTTGGCCCACGAGCAAGTATATCGATCATACTCGTCTCTTCGAAGCAGTTAGAGCAGACCTCGTGGAGCTGGGACTTGGACCAATGCCGAGGCACAGGGAGATCCTCGAGTGGGCTAAAAGGGAGCATAACCCCTACATGGAGAGACACAAAGATAAGCTTAGATGGGCTAGCGGACGCGAGCTTAAGTCAAGAGCTGACACCCTTTTCTTCACAGGGTGCACAGGGCCATACAGGATGCCGGGCGTCTGCCAGGACGTTTACGATGTGTTAGCAGCTGCAGGTGTGAACTTCGCGGTCTCCCCGGACGAGTGGTGCTGTGGCTCTGTTGCCCTGAGGGTGGGGGATCGGAAGCTTGCGGAGAGCTTAGCTAGACATAACTTGGAGGTCTTCGAAAAGGCGGGGGCTAAGAGGGTCGTAACTCACTGCGCAGGCTGCTATCGTACACTGAAGAAGGACTATCCTGAAATCATCGGAGAACTGCCATTTGAGGTTCTTCACGTAACGGAGCTTCTTGCCGTTTTGGTCGAGGATGGAAAGCTTGATCTGGCTGAAGGTGAGCTGACTGTAACATACCATGACCCATGCCACCTTGGAAGACACTGTGAAGTCTACGATGAGCCCAGACAGCTCATAAATTCTGTTCCTGGAGTCAAGCTTGTTGAGATGAAGAGAAACAGGAGCGGAGCATTGTGTTGTGGAGCTGGAGGAGGCGTTAAAAGCGCCTTCCCGGAGCTTGCCCTCTCAATAGCGAAGGAAAGGCTGGCTCAAGCCAGAGAGACTGGGGCGCAGCTCATTCTTTCAGCGTGTCCCTTCTGCGAGAGAAACCTCTCAGACGCGGGAGCAGTTGCCTCTCCACTACGCCTTCAAGTTGAAGATGTCGTGAGCTTTCTTAAAAATCAGTTGAAGAAAAAATAGCTGGAAAAACGTTTCCCTTCTCTCCTTCTATTTTTCTTTCTCTCTTTCTCTTTCAGCTTTTTAGGATGAATGGAGTGTGGTTGGAGCTGGAGGGTTCAGGAAACCACTAAGAAATAAATAAAGTTTTTATTGTGGTTTTCTTTGTGGTTTTCTAAGTGCTGGCTGGGTCCTTTATGGCTCTAGTGGGGTTCGTTGTTAGGCGTGGGTCTGATGAAGCTGCATCCACCACTCAGAGGATCATAGAATTCTTAAAGTCTGAGGGGCATGACGCAGTCCTTGTCAGCTCTCCAAGTGATATCGTTGAGGAAATGTCATTTATTGTTTCGAATGGCGGCGACGGAACAGTTATTCACACTGCGAGGATGGTTGTGGAGCGTGGAGTCGACGTTCCCATTTTCCCTGTCAACTCAGGCAGGCTTGGCTTTCTGGCAGAGGTTGACGCTTCGGAGGCTCTTTCCGAAGTCAAGAAGATCCTAGACGGTTTTTTCCAAGTTAAGCTATTTAACGTGCTTGAGGCCTTCGTTAATGGTGAACATGTTGGTTTCGCCGTTAATGAAGTGGTCCTGAGTGGAGGTTACGGTAAGCTTCTAAAGTGCAAGTTGATTCTCGATGGTTGCCCAGTGGCTTCCGTCAGGGCGGATAAAGTGATAGTGTCTTCCCCCCTCGGGTCCACCGCTTATAACCTGTCAGCTGGCGGCTCAATAATTCACCCCAACCTAAAGGCTATTTCAATATCCTTCGTGGCTCAGTTCTATGGACCCCGTGTTCCCCCGATGGTTCTACCTGCGGAGACCGAAGTTCTACTTTATAATGCTGGGGAGGAGCCAGCCTACGTTATAGCGGATGGGCAACTGTTAGATGAGAGGGGTGAGGTCTGCGCAGGCCAATCACTTAGAGTCATATCCTCTAGTAGGAGTTTCAAGCTGATATCTACCAAGTTGGGGTTCTATGACAGGTTAAGCAAGAAGCTCCTGAACAACTCGAAGCTCACTTAACCCTTCAGCTTCTTCTCTAGCTCCTTTATGAGCACCGGTAGAAACTCCCTCAGGTCAGCAACGACACCTATGTCGGCACACTCAAAAATTGGGGCCTCAGGATCCTTATTTACGGCAATAACCAAGCCAGCCTTGCTGAATCCCACAACATGCTGAAGCGCCCCCGAAACGCCGAAAGCCATGTATAACTTCGGAGACACTACTCTTCCTGACTGTCCAATTTGCCTTTCCCTTGGGACCCATCCTTCGTCAGCCGCCGGCCTAGTCCCTCCCACCTCTCCTCCTAAGAGCTCCGCAAGCCTCCTTATGAGTTTAAATCCCTCCTCTCCAGCACCCCTTCCACCTGCCACAACTACTTCCGCCCCCTCCAAGTCCACTTCTTTCTTTTCCTCGAACCTGTCAACCACATGCACCATAACATCTTTCTCGTCTAGGGATGGGCGAACCTTCACTATGATGCCACCTCTGTCGTTTATTGTTGGGTTAGCAACGCCCGGCTTAACCGTTGCGATTTGCGGCCTGTGGTGAGGCGTAACCACCTCCACCATTATGTTTCCTCCAAGGCTTGACTTTACCTGCTTAACTAGTCTCCTTTCCTCGTCTACCTGCAGGTCCAAGCAATCAGCGGTCATCCCCGTCTTCAGCCTCTTCGCCACCCTTGGAGCAAGGTCACGACCAACAAAAGTAGAACTAAAAAGGATTACGTCCGGCTTAAACTCCGCCGCCAAGTCGGAGACAGCCTTACAGTAAAGGTCTACTTGGTAGTCCTTCAGGAGGGGGTGCTCCACCAAATAAACTTTATCCGCTCCACGACGAGTCAGCTCCACTGCAACGTTCTCGTGCTTCCACCCCAAAACAACGGCTGAAAGCTTCTCTGCCAGCCTGTCAGCAACTTCTCTACCCTTAGCCATGAGCTCAAGCGAAGCACGCTTAACTTTCCCATCAACATGCTCCACGAAAATCCAGCACTCGCCGCTTTCCTCCTCCATCATCGTAAACCACCAACAGTAATCAACATCACTACAGAGCTACCGCCTTGAACGTTTACTCCTTAGCTAGCTCCCTTAGTATTATGCTAGCTACCTCCCTCGCCGCTTCCTCGGCAGGCTTCCTTAAAATCACTCCTTTCCTTCTTCTTTCGAGCCGGAATACTCTTTCAATCCTTGTAGGGGATCCTCGAAGTCCTACCTCCTCCGGCTGCAAACCTAAATCGCTCAGCTCTAGGCGCTCAACAGGCCTTTTACAGGCTTCAACTATCCTTCTCATAGTGGGATACCGAGGTTTGTTCGCTTCCCCAATCACTGTTACGACAGCCGGCAATAGCGCCTCAACAATCTCGTATCCGCCATCAATCTTCCGCTTAGCAGTAATTACTCCCTCTCTAACCTTCAACTCTAGTGCCCACGTGACTTGCGGCAGGTTAAGTTCTTCCGCCAGCTGTATGCCTACCATTCCCGCTTCACCATCAGCGGAGCGGCTGCCACAAATTACTAGGTCGAAGGGAGCCAGCTTAAGAGCAGCCCTAGCGAGAACCTTTGACGTGACGAAGGCATCCGAGCCAGCCAGCGCCGGGTCGGAGATCAGAACCGCCCTGTCCGCACCCATAGCAACGGCTTCTCTCAGCGTTTCCTCCGCTTGGGGGGGCCCCATACTCACAGCTGTGATGAGCCCGCCATTATCCTCTTTCAGCCTGAGGGCCGCCTCCAGCGCGTTTCTGTCCTCAGGGTTCATCATGAAAGGTGTCTCCTCTCTGAGGATCCTGCCTGTCTCCGGGTCCATCCTTACCTTCTCGACGCTTGGAACCTGCTTCACGCAAACTATAAAGTGCATACTCTTACCTCAAGAGCTGGTTGGCGATAACCATGCGCTGGATCTCGCTCGTCCCCTCATAAATCTCAGTGCACTTCGCATCCCTGAAGAACCTTTCCACCGGGTAGTCCCTCGTTAACCCGTATCCTCCAAATATCTGAACGGCGTTTCTGGCAGCTTTCATCGCCACCTCTGAAGCGTAGAGCTTAGCCATCGAAGCCTCCAGCGTGAACCTCACCCCCCTACCCCTCAAGTACGCCGCCTTGTAAGTGAGTAGCCGAGCTGCCTCTATCTCTGTCGCCATGTCCGCTATCATCCACTGGATCGCTTGGAACCCTGCTATGGGGGAGCCGAACTGAACTCTCTCCTTGGAGTGCTTTATCGACGCTTCAAGGGACGCTTGAGCTATACCTATGGCTTGAGCCGCTATGCCTATTCTTCCAGAGTCGAGGCTGGCTAACGCAACTTTGTAACCTTCTCCAACGCCTCCAAGCACATTCTCCTTGGGTACCCTGCAGTTTTCAAGTATGAGCTCGGTGAGGCTAGCCGCCCTTACACCAAGCTTCCTCTCCTTTTTACCCACCCTGAGCCCTGGGGTGTCCTTCTCCACCAGGAAGGCTGTTAGAGCCCTTCTCGGGTCGCCTGTGTCTGTTCTGGCGAACAAAATTATTAATCCTGCATCCTCTCCGTTGGTGACGAATATCTTGGTGCCGTTAAGCACGTATTCGTCTCCATCCATCTTCGCCGTGGTTTTTATTCCTGAAGGGTCAGAGCCAGCTTCAGCCTCCGTAAGAGAGAAAGCTGCCACCGTATCCTTCGCTAGGCGAGGAAGGTATTTCTCCTTTTGCTCCTCAGAGCCAAACTTGAGTATGGCGTAGGAGCAAAGAGAGCTGTGTATAGACAGAGTCATAGCTGTCGAGGCGCAAGCCCTCGCCACCTCCTCCACCGCTATGGTTTGGGATACACTGTCCAGCTCTGAACCGCCGTACTCTACTGGTATCATGGACCCCATTATCCCCTGCTCGAATAGCTTTTTAATGAGTTCCCATGGAAGCTCCTCCCTTTCATCGTAGTCCTTCGCCCTCGGAGCTATCTCCTTCTCGGCGAACTCCCTGACGGTTCGCCTAACCATCTTTTGCTCCTCAGTAAGTTCAAAATCCAAACGGCTTCTCCTCCTTCGAATCCCCTCTCTCCTCCAGCCTCTAAAAAAGGCGTTACTATTTTATGTTTTTTGCTCTCTTATTTAGATATTTGAGGGAAAAAATGATTCACGCTTTGCTTCTGATAGGGGAAGATGGTATTGGAAGAATAGCCTATGACGATGGGATGGGGATAGAGTACACGCTTTTCTCAGGCATGGTTCATGCTTTAAACCGCTTCTTCACCGAGATATTCGGCAAGAAGCAGTGGTATCGTGAGGTTGAAATTCCCCCCTACACTCTGACAATGGCTGAGACTCTGCGTGGCATATGGGTCTGCATACATGACTCCACTGATAACTCTGACCTCATATACTACAAGGTCTCCACTGCTGTGAAGCTCCTTGAGAGGAACTGTGACTTCTCGCAGAAGCTCAAAACAGACCACCTTCCCATGGACGAAAAGACGAAAGAGCTTCTCGTCAAGCTTCTTTCCCCGGAAGGTATTCCTAAGGGAATTACTCAACTGCTCAACCAGAAGCTTAGGCATATCGCCAGCAGGCAAGTCAACATATCCATTCACAATGCGTACCTCTTATCCATGGAGAGAGGGGTGGTTGCAAGCTGGGAGCCGGAGAAAAAGCCTGACATCAAGATAAGACAGGCGTGCTTCAACATGCTGAGGAGCTTGCCAAACACTCCGGGCGTTAAGCTCAGCCTATCAAGTAGAGAAAAGAAGGGGATGGAGGAGTGGCGGCTTAAGCGGATAGGCAGTAGCTCCCTCTTCGTCTTTGTGAGGGCGTCCATGGGGGAGGGCGCCAGAGGGCTCTTCGAGCTTCTCTTTGACAACATGGTGTCAAGCCTAGAACAAGCAGTGACGGGAGTTCCGACAGTGACGGAGTTCACCCCTGAACGCTACGACATACCGTGAGGTGCTTCTTTGAAGCGGGATAAGCCGCTTAGGGTAAACCTCGACAAGTTGAGGGCAATACAGTTGAAGCTTGCAGAGAAAGTTGTTGAGGAGGACCGCTTCGGCAGTCTCGAAAACATTTGTGGGCTCGACGTTTCCTACAACGGGGAAAATGCTGTGGCGTGTGCAGTCACCCTTAAGCTTGAAGGATTAAGAAAAGTGGAGGAGGCAATAGCGTTTTCCAGAGCCTACTTCCCATACATACCCACATTCCTCTCCTTTAGAGAGACCCCAATAATAATGAAGGCCGTCAGGCGACTTAGGGAGCAAGTGGACGTATTCATGGTGGACGCGAATGGCGTGCTCCACCCATACTTCTTAGGGGCAGCATCCCACTTAGGGGTTTTGCTGGATAAACCAACGATAGGCGTTGCCAAGCGTCTTCTCTGCGGTGAACTCCTCGAACCAAGAAAGCTCGAAAGCGGCGTCACGTTCGCCCCGATAATTTTAAAGGGAAGAGTTGCTGGCGCAGCGGTCTCAGTTAAGGGTTTGAAGCCTATCTACGTAAGTGTGGGACATAAAGTGTCGCTAGAAACCGCGGTGAAACTCGTAGTTAAAACGTCAAGGCACCGCATGCCTGAACCATTAAGGCTCGCCCACTTCCTCTCTAAGAGGCACGCTCATAGCGCTGGCCAACGGACGTTAAACTAGTCTCTAAACGTTTGCTTGTTTCCGAGTTCTTCCCATAACCTTTTCCTGTTGGCTTCCAAGAACTCGTTCTCCAGCCCCATAAACTCGGCGGCAGTTTCCACCTTCACCCCGCACTCTTCAGCTTCCAAGAGTAGTGGCTTGAGTTTTTCTTTCCAGTCTAAATCCCTTAATAGGTGATGCTCAAATATGAACTCCTTAACGTTTGTCTCTCGGAAAATCCTTGAAACGTAAGCAATGCTCTGCTCAAGGCTTTCATACGCGTATCTATATCCGAGCATATAGGTGACGGGGCCATCACAGATCACGATGTTAGGCTCCTCCTCCAACACGAAGGCAGCTTGCTCCTCTAAGCTTGGCCCTTCAACATCAGAGGTGAACACCAGAGTTCGATTACCATGGGAGACTGAGACCTCTGTCACGTAACCCAGCTTCTCACTGGTTCCGTGAAATACTGGCTGTGAGAACCTGACTGTGACGTCGTCTATGCTGAACTCTTTTCCGTCAGAGTACTCCAAGCTTCCAGCAACCGGTCTGACTTGTGCTAGGAAAAACGCCGCCCTTCTCCTTTGGCTTGCGTTGATTTTATTGGTAGGATGCTTAACTAGGACGGTCTTCTCCTTGTAAATGTCTGGTTCTTGAGGGTTATGATGGTCGTAGTGGTAGTGAGTAACTACGAGGATGTCGGCGGATGTAGCAGCGCTCTTAATCCTGTCCCAGTGTTCACTCAGCCTTTTTAGTTCGAGAGGGTGGGGAGGGAGCCCGTACCTCCTAGGAGCAAGGGCGACGCCTGGGTCTATTATTATAGTTACCCGTCCAGCTTTAATCATGGTGGACATGCTTCTCGTTCCAAGACTTTCAGAGGCTAAAAAAGTAACCTCCACCTTTCTCTCTCCTCAAAGGCTTCTAAGCAGTTTATCGGCGTTCTCGTAGAGGACAAGTTCCTTTTCTTCAGCAGTTAACAAACGCGTTTTTTCTATAATGTCTTTCTCATCCTTTATGGTTACGAGGATCACCGCCGGGTAGTCTGAGCCGAAAAGAACCCTCTCGAAGCCCACCTCTGTCCTTATCTTAGCCACCGCCTTCTCGTCCTCTAAAAGGTATGGGACTGCGGCAGTATCGGCGTACGTGTTGTCGTACTTTTTCATTATCTCGATGCACTCCTTAAACCATATTTTTGGGTACTTCGCCGAGTAGCTTCCAAAGTGGGAAAGAATTATTTTCAGGTTAGAGTGGTTATCAAGCACGCCGTTTAGAAGTATAGGGTTCGCGCTCTCGGAAAGATGGGGTAGCTCGAACGCCCCCACGTCGCACCCAGTATGATACACAACAGCTAAATTCTCTTTCTCGCATAATGAGAAAAGTCGCTCAACAAGATCCCTGTCTAGTGCTGGACTGAAGAACTGCGCTGTAGGAAGAACCTTGACCCCCTTAAGCCCGAGCTTCTTAATTTTCACAATGGTTTTTTCAATATATCTTTCTCCCTTGCAGACGTCAACGGAGCCGAAGCCGACAAACCTCCCCGGCCACAAGTTGACAAGCTTAGCCACGTGCTCATTTTCTGTTCTAAAGCTCGGCATAACGTCATATGCCTCTTTTCTCAGCTCGTCGAACTGCACGAAGACCAGTCCCATCGTCAGGTTTAGGAGCGTCATTTCAATGCGCTCCCTAACTCTCCTAATGTCAACGTCAGCCGGGTCTATGTCTAACCCTACCAGCACCGCCCTCTCAACATCCGCTTCATCCATCGCCCTCAGTAACTCATCGGGGGAGACGTGAGGGAACGGGTGGACATGGAAATCTATAGCTCTAAAGTCCTCCACCTCCATTCAGATTTAGGAACACTTGCTGCCTTGAGTTATATTCTTCCATAAATTGCATATTCTCTAGTCCTTGCTGATTTCTACGAGGATTTTTTATATTAATCTTTTCGAATTAGCGTCCGTTGGAAGCGTGGAAACGAAAAACAAAAGCATAATTTAGCTGAAGACTCCCTTTATCATGTTGGTGGTTCTTGTTGAGTGAGGCATTGCCAGAGGAACTTCAGTGTTTATTGTCTAAGTATAAAGGTGCACGCTTCAAGATCATAGAGATACCGGTGGTCAGGGAGATCTTTGACTATTTTAAGTCTGAGAGGTGGGTTAGGGTGGTGGCTGTGATTAAGAGCGGGGATGGAGTAGTCATGATAAGGAAGCCCATGAGCTTTCTGGATAATGAGGGACGTCCCCGACCGGCGATGGGTGGGCCATGGCTCCTCGCGGGAGGAAAACCGGAGGAGGGGGAAAGCTACGAAGATGCTGTGGTTCGTGAGGTGAGGGAGGAGACTGGGATTGAAGTTATGGTTGAACGTCTCCTAGGCGTGTACGTTTTCCGGTTTAAACATCAAGGAATGGCGACGGACGCTATACTAATCGCGTTCTCGACGAGGGCTGTGGGTGGAACGTTAAAGCCGGGAAGAGAGGTTCATGAAGCAAAGCTCTTCAAGACACTAAGGAAGAGCGACCTTATGTATGTGCCCGACTGGTGGTATAGCTTTCAAGCCGAGATAATAGAAGACGCCGGCTTCAAACTGGCAGATTAAACCATCAGCGCCCTCCACAGATTCTTCCACGAGTCCTATCCGACAGGTAGAAGCTTCCCATCCACATTTAAATTCACGAGTTTCTCCCCTCCTTTCTCCCCAAGTTTAGAGATTATTTTTAGAACTTCATTGCTAAACTGCAAAGAACTTCGTCAGAAAAAAGTTTGTTTTTTAGATATTGTCTTAGGTAATGTGCTCTAAGTAAGCTGTAGCAAAATTGGTTTAAAGGAAGTTGCATGAGGTGCTTGTTCTCGTCTTACTCTGTTATTCTATTATCTCGGTTACTCTCCCTATGGTTCTTGTGGTGCCTTCCCGCGTCACTATTCTGTCCCCTACCGTTATGTATTCGGGGCGGTATTTCAGCCGCAACCTCACCTCTGCGTAGTCTCCGACGACAAGGTAACTTTTTCCTTTTATTTCTTCGAAAACCGCTGTTTGGCTTATCGTATTGCAATGGAGGACAGGCGAGTACCCCGGTGTTATCCTAGTTGGGTGCCTTGTGACGACTATTTTTGCCCAGAACTCTCTGCATGCTGCCAGCTCCATGTCTACGTCCGCCACGACTTGCCCCCTTCTAACCTCGTTAGGGTCGATCCTTTTAATGTCGAAGCCAAACATTTCCCCTGGCCTGACGCGGGGTACTCGCTCGCAGAAAACCTCTACCGAAGCTATCCAGCCCTTGCGGAACTCTCCGTTCAAGTCTGGCCCAACTTTGACGTTCTGTTCCGGTTTGAAGACTCCCTGCTTAACAGTTCCTGTAACTACAACATTTGTCCCCCTCAGCCTCTTGTAGACCTTGTCTATGTATGCTAGAGCAGGCTTGTAGGCTAGCTCGTCAGGCACCCTAACAGGAAGGGCGAAGAGTAGCTTCTTGAAGATGTCTAGTCCCTCACCTGTGGTGCAACTAACTTCAATCACCGGAACGAGCACCTTGTGCATGATCTCCTTTCTAACTACATCCACATCCTCCCTCTCTCTTATCCATAAAGGTACGCGTCCAATTTCTTTCACCGTTCTCCTAACAACGCTCCTAACTTTCTCAAGTGCCTCAGGAGTTACCATGTCGATCTTCGATATGACCACTATGAACGGAGTGTCCCTGCTTGCCATCAGAAGCATGTGCTCGCGGGTTATGTCGTCGAGCCTGGCAACTCCTCTCCTACTCTCCTCAGCCACTATGAGTTTATGCTCGTCGCCAGCAGGTATCAGAACGGCACCGTATTGTGAATCTGAGCCGAGAATAGACCTTATCATGCTCTTGAGGTACTCTGCATGGCCAGGGGCGTCTACAAGGGTAACTATCCTCCTAGCCTCATCTAGAACCCTGGCTCGCTCCTCCTTACTGAGGGGATCCTCGTACTCTATTACTTCACCCTTAGCGTTGAACCCTATGAATGCGTAGTGAAGGTCTGCGGTCTGCCCCTTCTTCAGCTCTTGGGGATGCCTAAGCAGGTACGCTCTCGCTCTCCCCCTCCCGTCGTCAAGTCTACCTCCTATTAGTACCCCTATAAGCGTGCTCTTGCCCGCGTTAACCCTACCAGCGAAGCTGAGCGACACAACCTCGCCAACCTCCACCTCCTCCCTCTCCAGCACATACTTGACGACGAATCCCTTCTCGGTTCTGTAGACCTTTCTTTCCTTAACACGGACACCAGCCTCCGTGCACAGCTCCTGCACAGCATTATCACTACTCCTGACTTCCCCACGCCTTAACCCATAAACCTCCCACCTCTCCCCCCTTACGTCCTCCACGCCCACTAATAATACTCCTTCTTCTCCTTCACTGGTCATCAGTTTTAGCCTAGCCAGAATCTTCTGCTTTTTGTCGGTGTTCAAGTCTTCCTTTGATAGCTTTCTCTTAAACTCTACGTTAGTCCCCTCGCCTCTCTTCAGGAGGGAGTGTAGCTCTTCAAGCTCTTTATCCTGCAAAGCTATCCCCATCTGACTTTAACATCTAGCACGGCAAGGCTCCTCCTAGGAGCTATGCTCCTCATCCGCCTACTATAAACAACATCGGTGTTAACCCCGAGCTCCCTCAGCCTGCCGGTAACCTTGCGCTTCAACTCTTCAATAGGATTTTCACCCTTTTCTACGACCACGTCATAGTAATGTATTGTTCCGCCGTTTTTAATCGTTTTCACAGCGTGTTCAAGGTAGTCGTATGCTTTTAGGGGGAGCGGCATCAGAATCCTGTCAACGGGGGATGGAGGAGTAAAGCTGGCAGCGTCCCCTAGGACGGGGATGACTTTGCCCTCAACCCTGTTGAGCTTCGCGTTCTCCTCAAGATACTTTATGGCGTAAGGATTAATGTCGACAGAGTAAACTATGCAATTCGCCCTCTTCGCCATCGGTATGGAAAAACCTCCGACGCCCGAGAACATGTTCAGGACGACCTCTCCATCCTTGACCTGCGATGCAACTCGCTGATGCTCAAAGGAGAGTTTAGTGGTAAAGTAAACCTTTGAAATGTCGATCTTGAAGAGGCACCCATACTCCCTATGAACAGTTTCAGTCCTCTGCTCCCCAGCTATGATGATCAGGGGGGAAACCCTCTCCTCCCCTGCCGCCTCCCCAACCCTGACCGCCACAACCTTCACTCCGGGGATTGCTTCTAAGAACACCTCGCCTATTCTTGAGGCGTAGGGTAGAAGGCCTTCCCTGAGTCTTAGGACGCATATGTCCCCTACGACTTCAAACCTTTTCGGTGCATATGGTAGCATGCTTGGCGGCAAGACCTTCTCCAGCATTTGTCGAAGCTCCACGACCTCCACCATATTATCTAGAACCAAGGCTTATCATACTTCTCGGGGAACTGGGTTTCGGGGAGCACGTCGTGTGGCAGCGCCTCATGCATTCCAACTATTGTCCTCTTGCTGAAAACAGACTTCCTCCACAGCTCCTCAATATTCCTCGCTCCAACATAGCCAAATCCCGCCTGTATGGCGGCAACAAGGTCTCTCACCACTGTCCTCACCGACCCCCTATATGGAACAACTCCCTCAACTCCTTCGGGGACCTCCTTGACCTTCCTAGCATACCTGTCGGCGGCATACCTGTCCCTTATCGCTGAGGGGGAGGCCATTCCTCTATACCTTTTCATTGGGACGCCTCTAATGTAGACCTTCTCGCTTGGAGCCTCGTCTGTTCCAGCGAAGAGGTAGCCACACATCACAGCGTTAGCACCCGCTCCCAAAGCCTTCACTATGTCTCCACTGTTCCTTATCCCGCCATCAGCTATGACGCTGAGCTTCGCCTTGCTCTCATAAACAGCGTCAGCCACGAGAGCCGTGGCTGTGAGTGTAGGTACTCCGACTCCGGTAACGTGCGTCGTGAGGCATATGCTCCCACCGCCCAAACCAACCCTCAGACCTGCAAGGTTTTCTATATCGCTGGATATGACTTCCTCTGCTGCTTCTCGTGTAGCTATGTTCCCATAAATTATCCATGCGTTGACCTCCTTGGATATCTTCTCCATGGATGATAGCGCGTTCAAGTTTAATCCGTGGGCAACATCTACGACGAGGACATCTACACCAGCAGCGTCAAGAGCCAGCGCCCTCTTCCTGTCAAAGGGACTTATAGCTGCCCCAACCATGAGGCGCCCCTCAGAATCCCTCGAAACATGCGGGTTCTCCTCCAGCCTCAAGATGTCCTTAAAGGTTACTAGACCCGATAAGCGCCCCTCAGAGTTAAGAACTAACAGTTTCTCTATTCTGTGAGAGTGGAGGAGCTCTTTCACTTTTTCAGTCATCAATTTACCGTCTACTAGTATTTCGTTCTCCATACATGTTACAAGTTTCTCCCGGGGGGTCATTTCGTCCTTGACTAGGGCATCCGGCCTAGCTGCCAGAACGTCTCTCCTTGTTATTATCCCGACGAGTTCACCTGAGTGGTCGATGACAGGCAAACCCGACACGCGCTTCTCCTGCATTAATTTTATGACGCTCGAGATAGGTGTGTCGGGTGTCGTAGTGACGGGGTCACGTATTATGCCCGAAATTTCCTCTCTCTTTACTCTTTTAACCATTTCAACTTCCTTTTCTATGGAGCAGTTCCTGTGAAGGATGCCAATCCCCCCCTCTCTAGCTAAAGCTATGCACATTTCAACCTCTGTTACTCTATCCATGGGTGAAGAGAGTATCGGGACTGCAAGGACATGCTCAGGCGTTAACCAAGTGGAAAGGTCAACTTCATAAGGCTCAACGCTGCTTTCAGACGGTAAGAGGGATACGTCGTCAAACGCTAAATGCTCGTTCAGCCTGCACTCGTAATCTATACCCAGCTTCTCAGCAAACATTAAACGCCACCTCTTACTTTTCTGCCTATCAAGACGGAAATTTAAGAGTTTTGGGCTTCTCTAGACTACAGATTTCCTAATCCATCGCCCGTCAATCTCGCCCTTAACGTCTCCTCTCTTGATGGCTTCCGAAAGGAAGCGAAGTAAAATTTCCTCACTCCGTGTAAAGTACACGTTATACTTTTTCATAAGCCACTTAACCCTGCTAATCTTTACTTTTCCATGCCTAGACAGCGCCTCGTTAAAGACAGCCGCAACAGCTCTCCTACCATCCTCAGAGTCGATGCGGCACACTTTTTCGGGCGTCACCACTATGCCAAGAACCCCCTGCGTTACTGCTTCCGAGAGTAAAGCGTATATTACCCGTTCAGAGTATCCTGTGGCACCCGCTAACTCCTTAATGGGTACTGACTGCTTCTCGCCAAGGTTAACTGAGAGGGCTTCTACAATTTTTCTTAGGAGCGAGGATGAGAAGTAGTTAGTGCTGAAAGCCCCTAAGAGCAACCCAAATAAGAGGCAGTAAATACCGAATCCCCCCTGCGGGAGGATCGTGGGGCTAGCTAAGCTGGAAAACCATGGAAATGTCAAGTAACGCTCCACGAGATATACCAGTGGCATGAAGTTTACAGCCCTAACCTCTCCGAGCCTTGTCCTGTTCAGTAGGATGGGTTTAATGCCCATGTATAAGGGAACTAAAAACCAAGTTAAAGGACTTTTCACTCCTTCATATGCAAACATGAGCATCATGATGGCGGGTGGAGGAAAACCGCAGAAGAAGGCATATGTCGATACTCCTCCAACCTGCTGAACGATCACACCACCCACGTAAAGTATCACGTCAACTTTCCAAGGCACGACCAGAGATAACGTGAGAACAGTGAACTCGCCCACGAGGAGCAACATAGAAGCGATAAGCTCCTTTCCCTCAAGCTTGCCTCTCACGAGCACACACCTCTTTTCAAAGAAAAACTTAAGGCTGAGTTTCTTCTTCCATCGCCTTTAAAAGCATTTTAACATGGGTCCTTTTTCTTTTTTTTGGTTCCCTTTAACAATTTCACTTTTTCACGATTTTTACCGTTTTTCCTTGGAGGGATAAAAGTGCATCGTATATTTTCGGCCAGTATTCCTCTCTCAACCTCATCACTCGAACATAATAATCATGCGTTTTTTTGAGCTCCTCGCTTTCCAGCAGTTCTACTATTGTTGAGAAGCTTGGGAGCAGTTCCTCGGACTCACTTAGTGTCTCCCTTATCTGTTCGAGCTCAAGTCTAGCCATGTTAACCGCGAAAAGCAAATCGTCAATTTTTATGTCTTCGGGCACAAGGCTATCAACGCCCACCTCTCCCATGACCGCCTTCACGAAGGTTTCCCTCAATTCGTCGCCCCAAAGCGCCGCCATCACGTAGTTCAATATGTCAAGGAGTGCGAAGTAGATTTTCTCTTCGTTTTCGAAGAGGATAGCCATCTTGTCAGCGAACCCTTTAATCTCCTCCACGACCAATTCGGGGCCCATCATAAGGTATCGTTCGGCATCAAGTTTGCTTATCGCTGAAAGACGGATAAATGCACCTCCCGCCAAGCTTCTCAATTCTTGAAGAACCTTCATGAAGTCTTCCATCCTCAACTCGTTGCTAAGAGCCTTTATGTAAACATTAAGTAGAATCCGTCTGATTCTCGCCCACTCAGCTGCTTGAAAATAAGCCTCCTCCTTAAACCGCCTTATTGTGTCGGACTTCAATAAACGTTGCGCTCTGACGAGGACCTTCAACTTCTTAACTGTTTCTGAAAAGTACTCATCCAGCGGAGACAAGAAAAGGTCAATAGTAGACCGCACATGATAATTTAAAAACTCCTCATCAACCTCACTACGTACATCGCCAAAAAGAGCTTCCCGAATGTCTGTTACACCCGCAATCAGCACTAGCTCATAGAAGAGCGCCAGAAACTTGCTGACAGCTTTAATGTAAGCTTCAACGAACTCCGCCAGCTCCCTGAAGAGAGTACTCACCCTCAAATAGAAGGAAGATAAATCAGACTTAGTAATCCAAAGATCTTCCAACCCAGCTGACCTTATGGCATAAACAACTCTCTTAACATACTCGATTAACAACTCAAAGAAACCCCTCAACCCCTCTCTCAAACCAACCAAATCCTCCCTCAAGAAGCCCACCAGCAACCAAGACTCATTGTCAGACAGACAAACAAGAAAATTGTTCATATTAACTTTACGTTTCCATAAAAAATTTTATTAAATTAATGCTTTATGCTTAAACACAAAGCCTTTCATTTCATTATTATTCATTATTC
>JAHLWW010000009.1 GCA_019057715.1 Candidatus Jordarchaeum sp. JNZ_1113 | reverse complement strand
CCCTCAGAGCTGGGAATGTTGAAGCGGTCAACATCGACAAACGGATGCACGCACCTAATTTTCCGCCTTGGAACACCGAGGCGTTCAGCGTGCCTAGCATACATCTGCGTTGAGAAAATCACGGTGTCGCACTTGTTCAGGCGCTTAGCCACCATTCCTCCCAGCCTTTCGCCCATTTTCTCAGTGAATGGCACATGCCACGTGTAAACTAGAGGGGCAGATGCCCGCAGGAAGTCTGGCACAAAGAAGACCTGCCAGTCATGAATATTAACGACGTCGAAGGGGTCTGACTCGTGGAGCTCGTCGATCTTCGAGGCGACAAGCTTGGAAAAACACTGGAAGGTGTCATATCCCTCCCATCCCCACTCCCCCTCAGCCTTCAAGCCGTGAATCTGCTCGTAAAGGTTCTCCTTGAAGAAGGCGTATCTCCCCCACTCAGTAGTGCTGTTAAAACCCACCCTGTGAACCTTAACGCCCTCAATAACATCGAAACTTGGAATCGGTGGCTTCCCCAAGTGCACCGCAGTCACGTCGACGCCACACCCGATGAGCTCTTGGGTAAGGTAGTAGAGGTAGTAGGAAACACCGCCCGCAAACGGGTAAAACGATTGACTTCCAATGCAAACCCTAAACGTTCCGTCCAGCATAAGGCTCCATCCTCAAAGTGGAAAACACAAATACGAAACACAGACTAGAATTTAAGAATTACCGTTTTCCCGTCATCAAACCAACGCAAGGCAAAGGAAAAAGGCAGGTAACAGGTAGCACTAAGAAGGACGAGTTAAGCAATTGTTGAACCCCAACTAACTTCGTGAAGAAAGCAGATTATAGATGAACAATACAACTCAACATCCATGAGAAGCGAAGATAACAGAGAAAAAAGGAATAAACCGAGGAATGAGAAAAGTAGCATCATGTATGATTCCTGAAAGAAGAGGTTTCGCCGTGATAAGCCACTTAGTTTTGAAGCAGGTGGTGAAATGGATCTGGACGAGGCTAAATGGGCTCTAAGAGTTCTTGAGAGAATCTACGGTGGCTTCGAAGAGTGGTGGAAGGGGCTTTCAGCCTTTGAAATACTAGTTGCGACGATCATATCGCAGAACACTAATAGCAAGAACACGAGTGCCGCCTTTAGAAAGCTGAGAGAGCGCTTCAGCTTAAGGCCGGAGGTGCTGGCTGGCGCCCCGCTCAAGGAGCTCGAGGAGTGCCTTAGACCCGCAGGGCTTTACAGGATGAAGGCAAAAAGGATCAAGGAGATATCAGCAATACTCCTAGGCAGAGAGGGCGGGCTGGAAGCTATTTTAAAGAAGCCATTAGACGAGGCTCGAAGCGAGCTCGTGAGCCTTCCGGGGGTCGGGTGGAAGACTGCGGACGTGGTGCTGAGCTTCGCTGCAGGCAAGGCGACTTTCCCCGTGGACACGCATATAGCGAGGATAGCGAAAAGATGGGGCATAGTCGACGGGAAAGCAGGATACGAAGAGGTGAGCACCGCCTTCAAAAAAGTCGTGGACGAAAAGGAAAGGAGAAGGGTCCACCTTATGCTGATAAGGTTCGGAAGAGAGTACTGCGTTGCCAGGGCTCCAAGGTGCGATCAGTGTCCTATCAAGCCGCCGTGCAGAGGAGTGCCACTGGGGCGGAGGACTGCGAGGAAAGTATAGGTGTTAAATTATCATGAATGGATTTTTTAAAGGACAATGTAAGGTGTTTTTCTAATGTATGATTTTCAGTTTTTATTAAGAAAATCGCAATTAATTATTTATTTTATCGTATTTTTTCCAAAAAATATAAAAGCCATAAGCGACAAATATGAAACATAGAAGTTTTTAGAGGTATAGTTAATGCCTCAGATAAACCCACTTTATAATGCAATATGTTTTGGAACGATTCTAAGCGCCCTAGACAGAATAGGAGTTTCTCTACCAATAGTGGCGAGGCAAACATCGGAGCTGCTAACCCCAATACTCAGAGACCTCACGAAAATTTTTTTGGGAGACAAAAAAGTCCCAGAAAGTTTAAACGAAGTTAAAGTTCTTGCCAAAGAAGTTCTGGAGCGTGACAAAGTAGCAGAGAAAGTAGAATTGGACGTTTCGAAGAACCCAATTGAAATGAAGATTGACGGTTGCATGTATCTCGACATTGCTAATTTCAGCAAGTCTCTGGGTTACAGTGCATGCCCCACATGCCTTTTCGCGTTAATGACGACCTCATTTATTAGTGCATTGAAGCTAGGTAGAGTGTCTGAAGCAACATTCAAAAACAATGGCAGCGAGTGCCACGTCAGTTTATTTCTGTTGGACAGCGATTAGCTTGATGAAATGGAGGCGGTTTAGTTGTCTAAGAAGTGGCGTGATGAATTGGAGAAAGTTCTTAAAGATATGGAGTTAGGTGACCCGGATATAGAGTCGTCGGCGATTGTTAGGACCGACGGGCTCGTTATGGCTTCAGCGCTCCCTAAGGGTGCTGATGAGGGTTTGATTGCTGCTATGAGTGCTGCCATACTCAACATTGGTTCTAGGGCTCTGAGTGAGCTCGCGAAGGGTGAGCTCGAAAAAATAATAGTAAGCGGAGACAAGGGAGACATAACCATTATGGGAGTAGGGAAAGAAGCTGTCCTCTCAGCCATAACGAAGCCGGGAGCGAACATAGGGCTGTTACTAGTGGAGATGGGAAGGGCAAGGGAAAGAGTGCAATCGTTGTTGAAGGCAATGTAAGTAAGCTACTATTATTTTTTCTAGTTCTATAGTTGAAAGAGTCTTTCTCGGCGGGTAAGGTCTCTGAACGCGTTCTTTTAGCGATTCATTTCTCTATGGATGAGTTGACGCTTTTCGGGCCCTTCCTTCCTCAACTTTTTTATTTTTATCTTGTCATAAATTACTTGTAATGTTGGGAGGTGCGTGTTCTTGGTTAGGGTGAGATGGTGGGGTCACTCGTGTTTCGAGATCAGGGGGAGTAGCGTTACAGTTATCACTGATCCTCATGGTGGCACTGTTGGTCTGCCGGAGCCCAGCGTTAAAGGCGACTTGGTTTTGTCTTCTCACGACCACTTTGACCATGCTACCGGAATAGAGAATGTAAAGGCTCGTGGCGGCGAGGCGCTTGTCGGGTTCACAGGGGAGAGGACTGTTAAGGGCGTCCCTGTTAAGGGGATAGCTTCATACCACGACCCTAAGAGGGGTTCTCTTAGGGGGAAGAACAGTATATACGTGTTTAGTGTTGATGGTGTACGGTTCTGCCACCTGGGAGACCTGGGGCAGGTACCAAGTGATGAGCAGGTAAGGGAGATAGGCGATGTGGATGTCCTCTTCATCCCAGTCGGCGGCGTCTACACCATAGATGCTAAAGAAGCTACTGAGACCATTAAAAAGGTGAAGGCGAAGGTGGTTGTCCCAATGCACTACAAAGTGCCGAAGCTCAACCTCAACATAGGTGGAGTTGAGGAATTCGTTAAGGGTAAGGAGAACGTAAAGAGGATAGGTGGGCCTGAGTTCGATGTTGAAGCGGGGAAGCTGCCCGGGAAAACGGAAATATGGGTCTTAAGCCTCTAAATGCCCTTTTATTTTTCCTCTTTAAGTTCTGAGGCATTCGAGTATTACTTCTTCCAGTATTGTTTTGCCTTTGCTTGACAGGGTTATTCTTCCTTCTTTTTCCTTGACAAGCCCCAGCTCTTGCAGAGTGTTGAACTTGGCTCTTGCTACGCGTTCGTTGAGCCCTGAGAGCCTTGCTACTTCTTCTATTGTCGTGGCTCCCATGCGTAGGGCTATTAGTAGCTTGACACCTCCTTCCCCTATGAGGACGCTTGCGTCAACGCTGAAGGATGGCTCGCTCATCGGCACCACTTCTATATGCGGAACTTTGATAGGTCTATTGTGAATGTCCTTTCATCCTCGTATGGCCCGACTGGTTTAAGTTTTATTACGAGAGTGCTTCCCTCAAGGGACTTTAGTTCGGGCCTCAGCCTTTCGCCGTGAAGCCGGTCTAGGAGAAACTCGACGAAGCTGGGCGATATCTTTCTTGCCTCACCACTAATTATTGCCTCTCCAGACTCGCCCACGTAGTACTTTCTGCTCCGCCCCTCCCTTTTCGCCCGAATCAACCCCGCCTTCACCATTCTCTTAATGTGCCATCTGACCGTGTCGTGGTGGAGGCCGAAGCGCTCTACGATTTCTGATTGGTTTACGCCGGGGTTCGCCACTACTATGTCGAATATTTTCCGTGCGTTCTTATTTCTCAGGAGAAGGAGAGCTTTCTCCAGCTTTGCGTCCCTTAAGTGTCTGGGATAGAAGACAACTCTCCCCCCGAACTTTATCTTTTCGAGGAGCCCTTCAGCCTCGAGCACTCTTAGGTGCCAAGCTAGGGTTCCAGTCGGTATTGATAACTCGTTGGCAATCTCGAAGAAGTAGGCTCCGGGGTTCTCGCAAACCCAGCGGTAAACCTCCTGCCGGACGGGGTGCTCTAAGCACCCCAATCTTCTACTCAGCAAGCGGGAATCCTCCTGAGATGGTATGTGCTTCATATTGTATTTGTGAAATTCGAAATTAAAAGGTTTGTGTTTTAAAAGAAGCTCAATGGTGAAGTGATCTTCAGCAAGCTACATATACTCCTCAAAGGCAAACGATACAGAGAAAGAGTGGAGTAGCTGGAGCTTAGTAGGTTGTTTGCCGAGAGGGGGATAATTTTTATAGTTGTGGCTGTTTTAAGGGTTTTTGGCTTCTCTCCGGAAGGGTGTGCGGGATGCGGTCGGTTTCGGTTGTTGTCTGCACTTTCAATCGTAAGGACGACGCCATCAAGTGTTTGGAGAGCGTTCTGGCACAGGACTATTCTGATTTCGACGTGTGGGTGATTGACGACGCCTCAACCGATGGAACGTTTGAAGCCATAAGGGACCACTTTGGAAGAGAGGGAAGACTTCACATTCTGAGGAACGATGTCGAACTGGGGAACACCATGTCCAGGAACATTGCTATGAGAATGTCTAAGGGGGAGATAATAGCGTCGACGGACGATGACTGCGTTGTTGCTGAGAACTGGCTTTCAAATCTTGTGAGAGTTTTCGATGAAGGCGACGACGTGGGGCTAGTGTCGGGTAGAGTTCTGCCGATATTCTACACGCCGATGCCAAAGTGGCTTAAGCCCCCAATATACCCGATACTCGCGATCAGGACGGAGAAGGGGAGAGCAGAGCATCTTCCTCCCTACGGCTGCAACATGGCGGTAAGGAGGGATGTCATGGAGAAGGTGAACTACCTCAACGAGAACATAACAAGGAAGTATGGCTCTCTATACTCAGGTGAGGACACGGACCTTGGGAGGCGAATTAGGGCGGCGGGCTACAGGGTTGTATACACTCCCGACGCCGTCGTCTGGCACAGGATGTACCCTCATAGGCTTACGAGGAAGCACTTCATAAGGAGAGCTCTGTACTTCGGAATGTCCGAAGTGATCTTCTCCGGAAAAAGCACTTGGGGGATCCTTGATGCGTCAGCCAACATAGCGGCTTACTTTATAAGGTACATGGTCAGGCCTAGATTTTACAACCTGACGTTGATAGCGTACAAGTTCGGCTGGCTGATCAAGGCGTTGGGGAGAGGAGAGGAGGAAGCCGCAAAAGCTGAGGAGTGGTTTATGAGGTTCGCCCAGAAGGCGAAAGAGTAGGAGGAAGACCGGGTTTGATGAGGGATGTGGATAAGTATTGTGCATCTGAAAGAATGAAGACGCTGCTCATACTTTCGTCATCAATAATATTGTGGTATGATTCTTTTTTGAAGGGGGGCAGGGAGCCCGGAGGAATGGATGTCCTCCTTTGGCTACTAGACTACATAGGAAATGAGGCTTCTCTTATCTCAGCTACCACTAGCTCAACGATACTGAGGCATGCAACGTCAATTTTCAGGGAGGCTGAGGAGAAAGTCGCCACGGGAGACCTAGAAAACGCGGTTAGAAAGATCTCTGAAGCGCTAAGCAGAGTAACTACTCAGGCGGATTACTCTTTAAGGAAACTCGAAAAAAAGAGTGAGGATTAGGTGCTGGCATTTGCGTTAACGCTGTAAATCAGGATCATGCGGAAGTCCTGGTTGAACGTCACAGCGTACGGCATAGACGTCCTGCTGTCAAACTTTGGAACCATGCCGAAGCACTGGTCGACAATTCTCCACCCGCTCGGCCAAACGTTCTTCATGAGCAAAGCGGCCACGATGAGGTATCCTTCGCCTTCAGCATTTATGCTCGCCTTTGGGTCAAAGTAGTCTTGAGTTAATGCCGCGGAGCCAGCGAAGTGCCAGCCAGTTGTGCCATTACCGAGGGCTGCCGCCACCTTAGTCCCGGCTGAGTCGACCGCTACGAATAAGAATAGAATTACGTCTCCGCTCTCCTGAACGTAGTAAGCCGGAACCGACAGACACAATTGATAGCTTGAATCCTGCTTAGCGCTGATGCTCCCGGTTTCTGAGAGCAGTAACGGTGACGCTAAAGTCATAACGGATGACGCAGAAGCCAGCAGAATAACCGAGAGAAACGCCACAGCGAGAAATGCTTTCTTCAAAGATTAGCCCTCCACTCTATCCTGTTTAAGAATAGGAAAACAGAGACGCAATATAAACTTTAACGTGGAGCTCGACTTGGAGCTCGGGCGTATGGTTAAACTTGAGACTGCACTCGGTTACCTTTGGCGGCTTTCATGAAGCGTTTTTTAATCCAGTACGGCGAGAGGGGTATTATCGGCACGTCGGCGTTTCCTTTCTCCACTTTCGCAATTATAACCGAGGTTTTACCTTTCGACTCATTAAACGCGCTCTTCAATTCCTCAGGGCTTTTCACTTCGAGGACGTTATCTATTCCTGCCGCCCTAGCCATCTTCGCTAAGCTGGTTTTTCCAGCAGTGTAGCTTGGCTGGCCACCTGTGGTTGAGTAGGACTCGTTGTCCAGCACTATGAGGGTCAGGTTTGGAGGGGACTGGTTGGCTATTGTAACCAGAGAGCCGAGGTTCATGAGGAGCGAGCCGTCGCCGTCAAAGACCACTACTCTTTTCTTCGTTGAAAGCGCCAATCCTAGCCCAATTGATGACGCCAGACCCATTGACCCCAGCATGTAGAAGTTCTCATCTCTGTCCCTCACACTGTAAAGCTCACGGGAAGGATAACCTATATTGCATACAACCAGTTCACCGTCAAGCTCCTCCATAACACACCTAATCGCTTCTATCCTCTTCACCCAGCTCCCTCCTCACGATGACTGCGACAGGGATTTCCTCTCTCCAAGCACGCTTAGCCGCACCAACCACGTGCTCCTCCAGCTGTCGAAGGGACTCAGGAACGTAGAAGGGTATGCAGGCGGCTTTAAGTAGGGGAATAGTCGCCTCGCCCATAGGGATCTGAGCAACTATTTTCTCTCCTCTCCCACCCCTTTGGGATATGAGCATCAGTAAGGGGATGCCGAAGGTCTTATTAAGGGAGAGAAGGGCGTTCATGCAGTTTCCGAGACCACTGTTCTGCATTAGGATGACGGGGCGCTTCCCGCCGAGGTAGGCTCCGGCCGCAACTCCAACACCCTCCTCCTCTCGCGTGACCGGGACATGCATTATGCCGACGCTTTCCAGCTTCTCAAGCACCTCGGCGAACAACGTGTCCGGAACAGAGACGGCGAAGTCCACTCCGGCCTCCACTAAGGAGGACAACAAGACACGAGCAAGGGAGGACGGCATCTCAAACCCTCCATCACTTTGAGGGAGGTTTGCTTTTTAACTTGACGGAGCCCACTACAAACCGGTATGCTGCTGTAAGATGCGAGGCAACACAACAGAAAACTAAGCCTAACAAGGGGGCCTGCCAGAAAAAAGGATAGATGAGCGAGGAAGCTGAAAGTATAAGGAGCCTTTCTGACCTGGCTGCGAACCCCACATCCAGCGGCACGCCCACCGCCTCCCCTCTAGCTCTAACATAGCTCACCATGATGAAGCCCGCCACCGCCAGTGCCACCCAAACACTGACGGGAAAAACGAGGCTGAAGCTCTCAGCCTCTTTCCAGAATGCGAAGCCTAGGAGAACGGCGACGTCCGAGTACCTGTCACTCATCGAGTCAAGCAATCCTCCCCGAAGCGTTACCCTGCCAGTCAGCCGGGCGAGGGCGCCATCAACACCATCAAGGAAGCCTGAAGTGAAAACGAGTAAGCCGTAAAGGACAGGTAAGCCCAGCGCTAGGAGGAGCGAGGCTATTATGGACACAGCTAGGGATGCGAGCGTTATGTGGTTTGGGCTTAAACCAGCCTTAGCGCAAATGGAAGCCACCCGGTAGACAGCTGGGCGGAAAAACCGCCTAACTCTATATTTGCTCAACTCCCTCGTCCCTCACAGGAAATGCTACGCCGCCAAAGAACACCGCCCGCTTCACAACACCAGTAATATTCCCGCCGCCGAACGCCACGACATCCGACGCAATAGCCCCTTTGCATGAGACGCAACCGGAAAGCGAAACGTTCGGCCCTAGGACTGAACGCTCGATGCGGCCATCCAACAACAAGACGGGACCTACCAATGTTGACTTGTAGTCAGCGGTGCCCATACCGCTCCTAACTTCTCCTGGAGGCACATATAATCCCTCCTCAGGCGTTAAGCCAGCTTTAAGAGCATGCCTGTTCGCGTCAAGGACGTCTGAAAGCGTGTCAACGTCAAACCACACTCTTCCATGGAAGTCGACGAAGCCCAGCTTACCCCCCTCGTCAACGTATAGTTTAAGGGCTGAGACTACGCTTCCCTCTCCTCTCATCAACGACCTTCTAAGGTGAGTGAAGAATGAGGAGTCCAGGGCTACAAGCCCAACGCACACTCTTCTATTTTCGTCTCCTTCACCTATCCTGAGAACCTCCCCGCACTTACCTCCACTAGTGGATATAGCTGTCCCCCTTCCCTCAGACCTCCCTGCTGCGATAAGCGGAACCCCGAGCTTCTTCACAGCTTTAATAAGTCCCGAGGATATTTCGTGGTCGAAGACTATGTCGGCAGGGCACAGTAAGAACTCGCCTGACACGTATTCTTCGGCCGCGAGGAGGGAGTAGCCTGCACCCTTCAAGTAATCCCTTGCCTGGATGCATTCAACACTCAAGCCTCGCCACTTCTCCTTGATGTGGCGAGCGACAAGTCCACCCATGTGACCGACGACGACCACGAATCGCTCCACACGGGATTTCAGAAGGGAGCAGATCACCCAGTCGATGAGGGGTCTGCCAGCCACAGGAATGAGGGGCTTGGGGCATAGGCGTGAGAGCGCGCCCATGCGAGCTCCTACACCTGCAGCCAAAATCACAGCGTCCATCAAGTACACCAGAAACCTATCGAGGATGCTAAACTTAAAAGGTTAACCAAAAAACCGATGAGGAGCCGGAAATTTTTAGAAGAAACGTTCATCATCCAGTTCTAATCGGAGAGGATGCTTGTGGGAGCCAGGATCATTAAGGTTACGACGGAAAACATAGCGGAGGCTGCTAGGGCGGCGGCAGAAGTTATACTTGAGGGGGGAGTGGTCGCCTACCCCACGGACACACTTTACGGTCTCGGCGTAAACCCCTTCGTAAGGGAGCATGTTGAAAGGCTCCTCCAAGCGAAGAGAAGACCTGTGGAGAAGGGGATCCCGCTCCTGGTGGGAAGCATAAGTGACGCTGAAAGGCTTGCTCATTTCACTCATGAAGCACGACTACTAGCGAAGGCATTTTGGCCCGGCCCATTAACCATAGTGCTCGTTCAGCGTGAGCCCCTTCCGGACGAGGTTTCAGGCGGTAAAGGTAGTATAGGTGTAAGATTACCAGACCATCCTCTCCCTCAGCATATTGCTAGGATAATTGGTGGAGCGGTGACTGGGACTAGTGCAAACATCTCTGGGCACGAGCCCGCCAGAACTGCAAGGGAAGTTATTGAGCAGCTTGGAGACAGCGTAGACCTAATTCTTGACGGAGGCAAAACAAGGGGGACGCCGTCAACGGTCATCGATATGACTCAAAGCCCGCCGACGATAATTAGAGAAGGAATGATCCCAAAAGAAAAAATATTTAGGTTGCTGGAGGCAATGGAAGAAAAATAGTAGGCGACCACTATTGACGTTACGATTCCAACATTAGAAGGGCGCCACGCTCTATGCAGCACTTGGCCAGTGCTTCAAATTCCCCTCCGGCTTGAGTGGCACTTAGCTCTTTGTCAATTATATTGAAGGCTTTTTTTATCAGTTCGGCTTTCTCGCGGTTTAAGCTGAAAACCGTGTCGTCTTCTTCTAAGCCGAGCTTTTCGGCTAAGAAGCGGGCCACCCCTCTAACCTCGCTTTCCTCCTTCCCTACGACTACAAGCCCAAACATTCTGCATCCACTTTTTAGTCCGAACATTTCCAGCGCCACACTTACCTGCCTCTGCCCTGAGAGCCTAACTAGAACCTCCATTCCCAAGCTTCTCGCTATGCTTTTTCCAGCCTTAGTAGCCTTAACTGCGTTCAGAACGCTGAAGTAAACATGCTCCCAGGTTGCCACGAGCAGGGCGTCAAAAAGCTGAACGGTTACCCCGAAGTTTAACTCTGCTTCTCTGGCGAGCTTAAGAGCGGCATTAACGTCAGCAACTCCCCTTAGCCCACATACTCCAACAATCAGTCCACCTGCCAGTTCTGCAATTCTCACCGTGAGCCCCCCCAGACCTTCCTCCACTTTAGGAGGGGGTCTAGGTACTTGAGTGGAATCGGTATGTTGGCGAGAAACTGGCTTATCTCATGCTCCTCTTTGCCCTCCTCCTTAAGCCTCCTGTAAACGCTATCGACGCTCTCAAAAAGCTCCCAAGGATAGATGACCCACGCGTCAGTAATCTCACCATAGTAGTCAGGGGTGACAACGCTGAAGGGTTTAAGATGAAGGGTTGCAACCTTGAGGAGCCCTACGCCTCTCTCCTTAAGGTGCCTCATGACCACACGCAGAGTGTGCCCGCTGTCAGCAACATCATCACATAGGAGCACGTTCTTTCCGGCAACGTCGACAGAGACAGGCTGAGTGACCACTGGCTCCTCCATTCGCTCACCCACATCAGAGTAAAACTCCACAACCACAGAAGCAACTCGCCTAATTGAGAGGAAGTCGGACATCATGCGTGCAACAACCCATCCACCACGCGCGATGCCGACAATCAAGTCGAACGACAGGCCACTAAGCAGAATCATCTCAGCCACTTTCATTGCCAGAAAGTAAACCTCATCCCAGGTCGGAGCTATGAACTTCAATGAAGAAGACACAGCTCAACCCTCCACTGAAAAAACGCTCCCCGACGATATAAAAACGTTCACCTTAAAAAACGCGAAAATTAAATGGTGGGCGGGCCAGGATTCACACGCGCATGCCAAACGCATGTGCGACTTGAACCCGGGGCCTCCGGCTCCCGAAGCCGGTCATATGCAGTGAAACATCCAGTTTCACCGAGTCATACCATGTTCCCCGCCTCATATGAAGCTCTAGACTACCCGCCCTTTCTCCTAAGAGGATAAGCGACCAGAAACACCTAATTAAATTTTCTCCTTTAATCTGGCATCAAACCTAGTTACTCGGGCCTCCTGCTTCCAGTAGCGCTTTGCTCTTAACGTTTTATCCTTTACCTGACGAAAATTTCCTTCGTCTTTTTCTCCATGTCCTTTAGAACTCCTTTGTCAAGGTTTTTGGGGTTGTAGTACTTGGCTCTTGAGCAGTCAGGAAGCCAGTTGTCTGGCACCTTGAAGGTTTTGCCTCCAGCCGGTTGAGCTTGAACAGGGACCGACTGGGGAGGCGTGTACTCTTCAGTGTGAGTTGCAGTGTAGCTTCTCGCTGTTGCTGGCGGCATCGTTACAGGGGATCGGACCGGGGAATGTGCTGGAGGTGATCTTCCCTCCCTCATGCTTTCCAGCACACTTGAAATTTGAAGGCGTAAGTTAGCCTGCGGCGCTGTGTCAAGGGCTGATTGAGGCATTGATGCTTCAAGCTCGCTCATCTTTCTTAGGAAGGCGGATGGCCTGACAAATTGCTCTTCAACTATTCCTCCTCTCGGTCTCCCCTCATTTCCCCCCGCTTCGAAGCTTGGAGCTGCTCTGGGTTGCCTTGCGGCGACCGGAACTGGGGCAGGCGGTGGCGGTCTAACCATCCCGGCTGAAGCGCGGGTAGGCGTCACGTCTCTCTCGTAGCTTACCGGAGCGGTTCCGTGAAGCGCTCTGCTTGGTAGAGCTGTCTCTTCTATTTCGGCCTCACTTGGCACCGATTCCTCTTCGCTGGTTCTCTTTTCGCGGTGTTTCCTGTGACGCTTCGTGTCCTCTTCGCTAATGTGAACTTCGCTTATGTGGGGCCAAGCTTCTATCTTGTCCAGTCTGCTTTCGAGGTCGGAGACTTTCTGGTTGATGAAGGCTATCTCTTGCCTCATAGCGTCGATCGATGCCTCAAAAAAGGCCACAGCCTTTTCTATACTTTCCTCCAAACTTTTAATGGAGTTTCTGATTTCATCAATCTTTTTCAAGAAAGCCCTCTCCCCAAAGTGGCTCAACTATTTTTTTGGGAAAATGTAATATATAAAGTTTCGTTTCTCCAATACAATTTGGACTTACCCATCTGGCTTCTGAAGCGGCGAGGAGACTTGTTTTCAGCGTGAGTCTTCCTGAAGCGGAGTTTTTCGCCTTAAAATTATTAAAAAAGTTGGCGGCAACACGTTGCTCTTGAGGTTATAGCCGGAGCCTCAGTGCTCGGATGGCGCCGTAATTATTCGGCATTCGACTAGTTTGAGGAGCCGCGACGCCTATTTTGCGGACTTCACTGGCATATGGGCCACTACGCAGGCTTTCAAGCTTTGCTTTCCACCAGGAGCACACAAACGTCTTCTTCAATAATGCTCATTTATCTCCCGATCAAAGTTTGGTTTTTCAGGGCGCTCTTTTAGTAGTATACCAGAAAAAGTTTTATTTATGATTCATTATCATGATTCCCTTTCGTTGTGAAGTTACATGTTTAAATTATTTAGTGAGTATGCATGAGTCGATGGTGTATCCGTTTACATCCTTTGTTTCGAGTTTTAGCGTCCCGTTTTGAAAAATGCAGATCTGTGTGAAGCAGAGTGTTGCGTTGCCGTAATCACTGTAGGGTTGTGGAACATAGTCGTGGAGTGGGGCGCCCCAGCAGCCGTTTGTTAGGTACATGGTGCCATCTCTGTATGAGTCTACGATAGTGTTGTTGTATAGCGGCTTGGTTCTATGGTAGTGATGGGTGTGTCCCTGAATAACGATGTCGACATGGTACTGGTCGAAGAGTGGCACCCAGTAGTCTATGAGGTCGGTGGCATTATCGTGCCCACCGCTGTAATACACGTTTCGATGGAAAACGACTATTTTCCACTTGTCGGTGGGAGTGTTTGCCAAAGTATTGTTAAGCCAGTTTACTTGCTCCATTGAGACTTGTGTCGGTGAAGCTTGGCTATTCAGAACGATGATTCTTAGGCTTGGCCCCCAGTCTATGTAGTACCATTGCTCATTTCCTGGAAGAGCGAACTGCTCGTAATAATTAGTTGAGTTGTTTTCGTGGTTGCCTAGGCATGGTATTATGGGAATGGTGAGGCCGTTGTCCCCTATCCAGTTATCGTTCACGTCGGAGAACCATGAATCCCACTGCTTCTGTATTCTTCCGTCATCAACCATGTCACCGGTGTGAATCACGAATACGGGGTTCACATGACGCATAGCTTTTGAAACAAGGATTCGGTTGGTTATGTTGGTTCGAGAGTCGCCTCCACACACAAAGGTGAAGGAGACAGGAGAATCAGGAGCTGTTTTGAAGGCGCGCTCCCCGCTGTAATTTCCCGGGCCCCCACAAATAAAGTAGTATACTGTGTCAGGACTTAGATTAGTGAGTTCAACTTGATGGACGTATCCTGTAGCTCCAGCATATGAATGATGCTCCCCTACGGCCTTATACCTGTAAAGAGAGGCTACCCCGCACCGGGATACGTTATCAAATAAAACTTCGTCTCCCGTGTCTGGATTGTCTGTTTGCCATATGACGGTTATACTGCTTTGGGGGTCATTTTGAAACGTTAAGTGTATGTTTGCTGGTTCGTCATGAACTGAAATTACTGGAAGAAAAATTATTGGAAGGAAGAGCGGAGGGTTCTGAAACCTTACAAGTATGAAGCTTAAGAATACTGAGAGGACGAAAATGGTTGCTAGAACAGTAACAATAAACTTTTTCGGTTTCACGTAATACCAAGTCCCCGCAGTACAATCAATACTTAAGTGATGGCTCAAAAATTAATTAAGGTTATGCAGATGCATGGTGTCGAAGAGGCCTGGATCAAAAAGAAATGGTTTCATTAAAAGCCTGGTTCAGTTTTTCGTAGGCTTCCATTGTTGTTTGAACGTAGAGAAACGTAAACGATGGAAAAGAGAGTGGAAGAGTGAAAATCGCTATTTGTTGTTAACTGAGTAAGCTAAAAGGAGAGCAGCTATGTTTCGGTATATAAATTTCTAGTTTCATCATCCTTATGTGAATTAGGTGTTAAGTGTGAGGAACGTGGAGAAAGATGGAGACCTGTGAGTTGGATTGCTAGGGGGGTGCGGGGTTTTTCATCATAATGAAAAAGTCTAAGTTGAGGTCGAAATTGAAAATAGTGGCGGAAGGCTATTAACTGTCTAACGGCGTTAGAATAGTTCGTACTGTTTTTCTATGAAGCCTTTCCAGATGCGGGGCATTTCTTCCATTACTTCGCTTGCTATGTTTTCGGCCGTTGTTTTTATAACGTTGAGCGGGGAGTCGGTGTAGACTTCGATGTTTATCGCTTGGGGTTCGTTTATCGGTTTCCCTATCCTGCTGACGATGTAGCATGACGCTTGCTCCACGGATTCTTCTTCATTGATGAGCTTCTCAACGATTTTTCTCGCAGCAATATTGTATGTTTTTCCAACGTGGCTGACAGGGTTCTTTCCTGCTGTCGCTTCGAGCGTCATCGGCCTGTAGGGCGTTATCAGTCCATTTGCCCTATTGCCTCTTCCAACTTGGCCGTCGTCGCCATGCTCCGCCGATGTGCCGGTCACCGTGAGATAGTAGACGTTGTTGGCGGGGTCGTCAGCCGTGTTAACGTAGACTTCAACATCCTTCTCAGTTATTTTTGACGCGAGCTTGTACACTATGTCCTTTATGGTTTCCTTGACGCTCAAGTAGTGGTCTGGGTCCGGTGTTAATCTTGATATTATGGCGCAGGCAACCGTGATGTCTATTCTGTCTTTCCTCCTAACCCCCATAACCTTGATGTCCTCTCCTATCTCGGGGTGGGCTTTCTTTACTTCAGGCGAGTTAAGCGTTTTCTCAGCCATGTAAACCAGTTTCTCTGTTTCCGTTAGGGGGGCGAAGGCTACACCGAAGCTTGTGTCGTTCGCCCTTGGAACGTCGACGCCGAGCTCGAATGTTTCCACGAGGTCTACGCTCCCCGGCTTTATCCTGTAGTCTATGATGATGTCGGTTGTCGGGTCTAGGAAGCGGAAATTCTCCGACAGCCAGTCCCGTGTGGTCTTAACGACGAGCTTCCCTATTGGCACCCTCTCTCCTTTGGGCAGGTTGAGGGCTGCTCTACCAACCAGAAGCAGGTATATTGGTTCTATGACCTCGCCTCCCCCAAACACGGCGTTAGACTGCCCTCCTACGAGGACGCACTTGTCGACGTTGTGGTGCAGTATCCTGCCAGTCTTCTCCAAGTAGTACTTGCTCAGCGCCACGCTCAATTCCTCTGCTGCTCTGTCGCAGATCACATCCGGGTGGCCTTTACCCTTCCTTTCAACCATCTCCATGTCAAGCTGGCATGTAGGGACTCCCAATCCCTTGCAGACTTCAACGTTCAAAACCATCAGGATAACCTCCAGCAGTAACAGTCATAGTCTTTAACTTAAAAGAAAGAAGCTTCGTCTCTTTTTTAAGCCTTACTAAAAGGAAAGAAAAATTTTAATTAATGATATGCATATTTAAACTAAAGAAATATTATTCTTGATGTATAACATTTTTAGGTAAAACAGGTAAAAACTAAGACCCGGAAGGGTGCACGAATAGTTTATCCTTTTGGGGACTCGCCTGAATCAAATTTTTAGTTTTAACGTGTCATACCCAACGATTATCTTATCCGCTGTTGGGTCCACCCTCTTTTGGAGCTCTGCATGAGGTGGATTAGCATGAGTCAGGTGTACTAAGATGGTTTTTCTGGCTTCGAGCTGTTCTGCGAGCCTCACGGCTTCCTCGACTGTCATGTGGTGGTCTAGGAAGTGTTTGGGGTAGGATATAAAGGCGTCCGCTATGAGGACGTCCGGCTCGTGGATTAAATTAAGTGACTCTTCAGGTATGCTTATTCCGGTATCTCCCGTGACGACCAGCTTAGCCCCTTCAAGCCTGAACATGTATCCCACGGGTTGAATGTTAAGTCCGTCGTTCAGGTGGGGGTGGTAAACCGGGAAGGCTGTAAACTCGACCGACTTGTACTTCACACTCTCGAATGGCTGAATGTACTTCCTTTTCGCCTTAACTAGGTTTCCGAATCCTACCCTGTCAAGCACGTAGTCCACTGTTTCCTTGAGTCCGAAGACTGTTATAACTGCTTGGACACGGTAGAAGTCGTTAAAGCCAAGGACGTGATCCCAATGGTGGTGCGTGTAGAGTACGGCTGAGACTCTCTCGACGCCCTCCCTGATAAGCTGGAGCCGCATGTCTGGAGAAGTATCAATCAGCATGTTGAACCCCGCTTCGATGTCCCTCAGCATAATAGAGAACCTTGTCCTAGCGTCCGGTATCCCCTTCTCCTTAGCTATGGTGCACGTAGGGCAACTGCAACCTATTTTCGGGACGCCCACGGTGTCGCCACTCCCTAGAACGACGAGCTCCAACAGACGCCACCCACTTATTCCCCTCTCAGGCGAGGCCCGGGGAGATAATATTAAAATTTTCCTCTTTAAAAGTAATTTCTTGGGTGGTTCAAAGTGTTCATTGCGCTGACACCGTTGATCCTATTGTTACTCATGGTTATTGTCCCAGTGGTCTTCATTATTCTTTTTGCATTTATATTTGTGAGGCTTGTTTCTGAACCGGTCGTCCTCGGTTATCGGGACGAGTGGATGAGGGAGAAGTCTAGGAAACAATTTTCGGAGCCGTTTAGGTGGGTTTCCCCGGGTGGCAGGTATAGCCGAGGAGCTACGGGCTCACAGCCTCTGGACGAGGTGAAGGTTTACAAGGAGCTCGCAAATTATGTTAGCCGTATGTGTTACGAAGGGCGCATCAGTCCGGAGACCCGGGATAGGGTTGTGAGTGAACTCAGGAGAGTAGTGGGTAGGCTTGAGAGTGGTCAGGACGAGGATTCCAATACTTCCTCGTAAACCTTAAGGGTTTCCATAGCTGTTTTTTCCCACGTGAAGTCTTTTTCAACGGTTTTTCTGCCGTTCTCAGCCAGTTTACGCCTGAGCGCTTCGTCTTGGAAGAGGAGGGTTATCGCGTACGCCAGCTGGTCTGGACTGTGAGCATCAACTAGGATCCCGTTCTCCATAGGCTTGACGAACTCCGGTATTCCTCCCGTGTACGTTGAAACCACCGCTGTCCCACACGCCATCGCTTCTAGGAGAGTTATGCCGAAAGGCTCGCATAGGGAGGGTGAAACGAAAACCTCCGCCGTAGAGTAAAGGGCTGGGAGCTCCTTCGACGGAACATAACCAGCGAAGACGACGTGGTCTTCCACTCCCAAAAGCTTGGCTAGGGCTACCAGCATGGGCTCCAGCCAGCCCTGGCCAGCTATGACGACTTTTGTTTCGGGCTCCTCGTCAAGCACCATTGGGAGAGCTTTTAAGAGGTAGTCGAGACCCTTTGAGGGGTCGAGTCTGCCAAGGAACAGGACAACCCTGCAGTCGTCCAGCTCATATTTGCTTCTCACCTTTCTCTTCTCTCTCTCCGAGGCGGGTTTAAACCTTTTAGAGTCAACTCCATTATAAATTACTCTTATCTTCTCCTCGCTCAGCCCCATCCTAGCCACTTCCTGCTTTATGTAGTTACTCACAGTTATGACAATGTCAGCCTTCTCGGCGCAGAGCTTTTCCAGATTCATTATGGGCTCGATTCCCTTGTCGCCCGACCTGACGGACTCTGTGCTGTGAACAGTGAACACCATGGGCTTCCCCAGAGCCTCCTTAACTGACAGACCCGATATGGCTGAGAGCCAGTCGTGAACGTGGCACAAGTCGAACCGTCTCTCCTTTTCTAGCTCAATAATTTTGGCTGTTGCTGCAATGTTGAAGGCGAGGTTCGCCGACAGAAAGGCTCTAAAGTCATTGAATGGGATAGTCATTACCACTCTCCTCTCGGGAACCCGGTAAACTTTCACTCCCGCCTCCTTCTGGAATACGGGGTTTGAGACGGCGAACCTTGTTATGACGCTCACACGGCAACCAAGCTTGGCTAGCGCCTTAGAGTTCTCGTAGCCATGGACGCCAAGTCCACCCTGGAGCTGAGGGGGCCACTCCCAGAGAAGCATGCAAACGTTAAGGTCCATCTTTACTTTTCTACTCCTACTCGGTCAAGCTGGCTGATCGCCCAGTCAGCATACTTCTTCAAAACATCTTTAACCTTACCGGCATTCCATCCCTCTAAAAGCTGATCTATGAAACCGTAAAACTCTTCCCTAATTACTTCATTAACGTTACCCATAACTTCTTCCTCCCCCTCAACTTCAAGCAGAGGCCTGAGAAGCCTCATCTCCTCCGAGAAGACATGTTCACTGTAAAGCCTCGAAAAGTAAGTTGGAAGCCTAGAGCAGAGACTTCTCACGTCCAGCCTCATCTCCCCACCTCTAAACACCGTCACTCCAAAAGTAAAGGATTGAGGCAAAATAAACTTTCTGGATGGTTAAACATGAAGCCTCATCGCTCGCTTGAAAGAGTTAAGGGGGACGCTCGTAAATGAAAATAGCGTTATTTTTGAAGAGTATTGCTCTGGCCGAGATTAGTATTCAGAACTTCGTTAGTGTTCAGCCCGCCGCTCTAAACCGGGTCTTAACGGTAGTAAGAGTTAAAAGATAGCATCTCAACGTTTAGATTTAAGTGAGCTGTTGAGAGGTGGGCTTTTGCTTTTCGAGGAGACCCTTAAGAAACGCGTGGAGGATGCATTAAGCAGAATACGTGATAATGTGGGTAAGGTGGATTACGCCACCCTAGTTAAGGTAGGCGATGAGATCGCTAGGGCCGAACGGATTTTCATCACAGGGAGGGGGCGCTCTGAGTTCATCGGAAAAATATTCGCGATAAGGCTCCTGAACAGAGGCTACAGGGTCTACTTCGTCGGGCTTGACGTAATTGACCTGATCCCGCCGCTCGAAAAAAACGACTTAGTTATAGCTATTTCAGGTTCAGGAGAGACGCGCGAAGTTGTTTCTGCGGTCAGCACGGCTAAAGAGATAGGTTGCAAGATAGTTGCAGTCACATCCCACCCTAACTCCACAGTGGGGAGAATGGCGGATATCGTTTTGAAGATCGAGGGGCGAGAAGAGAGAACTGAAAAAAGTTTTCTTGAGCGCACAGTCTACGGGGAGCTTGAACCTCCAGGCGGGCTCTTCGAGCTATCGGCAGTCATAATACTCGAGTCCCTAGCAAACTCACTTGACGTTAAGAAACACTAAACGCTCTTCCTGATCTCGTAAATTATCTTTTCTATTTCTTTGACGTGGCTCTCAAGTAGCTCCTCAGCTTTCTCCTTCGTCTTCGCTTCAGAGAAGACCTCAAGTGCATCGTCTTGGAGGGCCGGCCTGACCAGAACCCAGCCGTAGTCGAAGTATATCTTTATGCCATCTATGGTGTCGAAGACTGAACCCTGAGTTTCCTCCATCAGACTCCTCATGACGGCGCCCCTATGCTCAAGGGGGCACTCGACAGACTTCTTAACCATGTAGAACTCCGGAACCCTCTTGCGCAATTCGGATAAAGGCTCCTCCTGTAGGGCCATGAACTCCAGAAGCTTGACTGCACCCACTAGTCCATCCCTAAACCAGTAGACGTCAGGGATCACGTAGCCGCCGCTCTCGTCGCCTCCAAAAACCCCGTTGACTTCTCTAAGTGTTTCGACGAGAGGTCTGAAGCCAAGCTTAACTCTGACAACATCCCCGCCGTAGTTTTTGGCTAGCTCCTCCATCATGTGGCTCGTCGTAACTGGTACAACAAGCTTTCCTCTTTTACCCCGCTCAAGCTGGCTTAGCGCCAAGAGCGCTGTCGCCGTGTCGCCGCTCAGCTTCTCTCCCTCATCGTCCACGAAG
>JAHLWW010000008.1 GCA_019057715.1 Candidatus Jordarchaeum sp. JNZ_1113 | reverse complement strand
CTTCTATACTTAGTGGAGAAGGTGGGCAGAGGGTACGGCGAAAAAGTGGCCATAATAACGTACTCTGAAGATGCCGAGCCAATAACTTTCCTAATGACTGGAGGAATAAAGCTGCCATACTTCCACCCAGGAAAGAGTAAAATGGCAGGCGTTTCACAGCTTAGTAGGCTAATCATTGACCGGCTCAACAGAATCTCCAGTCAGCATACAAACATGTCGCAAGCCCTAATGAAAGCCCTAGAGCTGATTGAAATATGGAGCAAGGAAGATGAAGAGAAAAAAATACCAACAATGGTTGTTCTCCTAAGTGATGGATTTCCTGACTTATGGGGTGAAGAAGGCCCACCTGTTCAGGTTGTACACGATCATTTCTCCGGCAGGAACGACGTTGTAATCTACACTGTTGGCATTGGTGGAGATGTTCAGGAGAGAATAATGGAGGCTATTGCATCGAAAGGACGTGGCGTTTACTTTAAGGCAGATGACCTAGGCGACCTGCTTAATTGGTATCAGCGGCTTGCACGCGACTTGGTAGTCCGGCTCGAAGTCTAGGAGCTGCGTTTTACGTTTTAGGCGTAAACGTAACCGTTATCAAGGAATTTTGGACTATCTTGCTTGGAATTTCCTTAAGTTCTCCTTTTACTTTTTCGAATAAAATTACGCCTAAGTAATAGGATTCTGCTTTATCAGGCTTCAGGATTTTCCACGTTAATGGCTCGTAAGATATTCTTTCTATTTTTCCTTTTGTAAGCGTGAGTTCGGCTGTTTTCCGCATGACGACCTTCTTGGTTTTCTTCTCAAATATAGCGAAAACTGCTCTGACTGGAAGAGTGTAGTCTGCGAAGCTTTGAACAGATGGTGATATTTTGAGTTCGAGTTCTTTTTCAACCTGAATGTACTCTGAGAGAGGCGGCGTACTGATATACGCCACTCTTATTGCTGGTCTCACGGCCTCGATTCTTATATGTCTCTCGTTGACCCATCCTACTTCTTCGCCCTTCTTAATTTCAATTTTTACTTTACACTCTTTGTCTGTTGCAAATAGGGGCGCTTTCACCGGTATTTTGACGAGAACCTTGTCCTTGGCCTCTATTTTTACAGGTATCGTCTCCTGCAGGATTATAGTGTTGTTTGCAGCCTCTGTATATGTAAAGTCGAATGCTATTTGTGTGTTTAATTTATTCTCAAGCTGAATAATTGCGTCATGAAGCGCTCCAGGCGTCATGGTTTCGGGTATTTCATTTAAAAAGACACTTATGGCTTCCTTTAGGCGTACCACGTTAACATTCAGTTCGTCTTCCGCCAACTTCTCCCCGTTTCTCGTAAGGAAAGCTCTAACTGTAAACTTCTCAGCATCTCTCGGAATGTCTAAAGGCGGGATGTCAACCACGGAATCTATCATCGGTTCACTTAAAGGCACTTCCGCTGCTTTTTCTGTTCCTTTTTGAGTCACTTTTTCTATTATTAGATTGCAGGGAATTAGGGCGCTGCTAAGCCCTCTTATCGCAACCTTTCCCGTGAGGGGTGATTCCGGCGTGACAGCATCAGGCATCGAAATAATTTTTAAGCTTACTTCTGGCCCCCTGAGCACCTTGAACTTTGCCGCCGTCTCAATGAGGTTTATAAGTTCGCCGTCATGAAAAACTTCAACAGATAAATACATAATGTCTTCGTCTTTTCCTCCCTTCAAAACGTCACTTGGAATGGTCCATTTAACAGGTATACTAGTTGTCACTCCCGGCTTGACCGACATATCAAGAATCTTTTTCTCAATATTGTTGGTTGTGGATTTCGCTTTTACAACAATACTGACGGGCGTTGGTGATAAGAGCTCGCTCGCGTCGACCATTACTGTTGTCTCTAGGGTTTCCCCTATGTTATACGTGGTTTTCGGGATCCGGCCAACCTCGACGGAAACCATCGCCCCCTGGAAGAAAACCCTAAAGTCCCTAGACCAGCCCTCTGAGATCACTCTTCCACTCGAATCTATGAGCTGCGCCCTTATGGCGCATCTCGGACTAATCCACGAGCTGTATAGCCAAGGTTTCAGGACAAGTGGCTCTATTTCAATCCAGCTCCCCTCAGTTTGCCCTTCTAACACAGCCTTCGCCCAGTCAAGCTTCGCAGTTTCTTCAGACATAGCGACGAAAAGAACTTGGTCACGTGCCCTTATGGGTTTAAGGTAAACGCCCCATGGCTTAACGTCACTCGTCACATAGTCAAGTTCACGTTTCTGATCCCTGTCAACGACGGCCACTCTCAGCGTCAAATACATATCCTGCGGCGTGGTATTTTCGACGGCGACTATGAATGGTATTTCAGTTTCTCCGGTGACTATCACGCCGTCAACCTGCGCTATGAGGTCTGATTTACAATTGACACGATAAACGGGTATAGCTAACTTATCGGTGGTGATGAGCTCGGAGGAGATCATGAGCTCAGCGCTTAAAGTATACTGCGAAATTCCTGCTTCTGTCTCGAATTCTACTTCGCCCACTCTCTTTTCGCCAGGCTCCAGCAAGTCTAATGCAAACTCCTCTTCAAGCACCTCTTCTCCGCTCTGACTCGTTACGATGCATCGTAAAGTGAGGTCTCTTAGCGGTTCATCTCCTTTGTTTTCTACAAACACCCGGCAAGTTACTGGTTGTCCTTCGAATACTACAGGGGTATCCAGAGCTACTTCGAGTGAAACAGGAACCATGATGATCTCTTGGAGGTTTGGCGTGCCTGACAACGGGTCGCTCCAGATATTATTACAAGTCTGGTCTGCGATTATCTGAAGCTCCCTCGATAGGCTTTCAATGTCCTCTCCAAACTCAAAGAATTTTTCAAGCTGGTAGTCTGCTGTAGTCATTGGGGCGGTGACTTTCCCTGCAACATCACCGTAAACACTTACTAACAATGGGTTTAGATACTCTGACTTTAAGACCCCTAACTCTTCTAGTTCCTCCCTCAAAAAGAGGAACATGTTCTTGACGGCATCTACTAACCGCTTCACAGGCTCCTTGCCACCAGACTTGTGGTCAAAAAAGTACATGCGGGCAAAGTCAGGATGTCTCTTAACAATTAATTCAAGATCCTTTGGCTTAAAGAAGGGCCCTGTAAGCCCCCACCTGATCGCTGACCTTCTGTTTTTGATTAGCGTCTCCGAGTCGATTTCAGGTATTTCTTCCTTCGTCTCGAGGAGTTTCTTAGCTTTAAGTGCTATTGCCTGAAGAAGAGCTGCGAGGGCTATTTTTCGTATCACGCTTATTTGGCAGTCGAAAAATCTTGCCTCAACGGTGCCGTACTTCGTAAACGGGTACATGTCACACATTCTTGCAGGTGTTCGACCAATTGTTTTTTCGAAGAATTCCTCATCAAGAGACTTAAGATGGGGAATATAGTGCTGTGGGTCGTCTGGTCCAAGTTGCCGGACGTTAAGTTGTAACCGCACACTCCTAACGCATCCTGGAGCCTGAAGTTTTCCATCTTTAAGCATGACGGCATCTGTTGGTCGACCATTTACAAATGGTGAATTAACCGAGAGGGCTATTAGATGAGGTATGAAGGCGCGGATAAGGTTGTAAACAGCTATCCGGAGCTTTGTGTCCGGAATCCCTATATGGTGGTGGTCGCCGAAGCTCAAACCCTGCTGGTACTCCATCAGCGGATTTAACCCCGTCGTTATGAGTTTAACTCCTGCAGGAAGAGAGTCGTGTGAAAGTTTGAAGAGCGTATGAAGCCACCATGCAAGCTCCTCTAGATTATCGCATGGAGGCGTGGCAATTTCCAGAATCCAAGTTATTGTTCCTATATGTGGGTCTCGCCCAAGCAGTTCCACATCTATCTTTTTTCCATCGGGAAGAGTGTATGATATTATAAGCGTTTCCCCTCTTCTTTCAACGGGTGCAACCCTTACGTTTGAGGCCTTTTTACTTATTCTTTTAACGAGCTCATCCTGAGGGTCTTTAAGTATTGCTTTCAGCCCATCTGCTACGTCGTGGACTATTTTGCCCATTATACTGATCATTTTTTCTCCATCAATCCAGCGTCCTTTCAAGTTCACGATCTGAACTTCCGACTCTATGCCATGGGTGAAGGGTAATTTAAAGATAGAAGAGCTCAACTTTGATCACCCGCCTTTTCCAGCGCGTCTTCAACTGCAGAGACAAGTCTCTCAGTTACGTCGTTAATCATGCTTTCAGGTAAACTCATGTCTAGAAACGAAACTCGTTGCCCTCCTCTTTTTACAAAAACGTGGATGCAATATGCTATAGGCCCCCCTCCAAAAGTTTCATTATCAAGTATTACACGCACGCCAGAACTTAAAAGCGAATTAACAATGTTATGCCTATCAATAGTTGTGAGTTCATTTATAACTACGGCCGCGTCCCCCATAGGCATCATCTTAAAGGAACGAAGAAGAATAAGAACGGCGTTTAAGCCGCTTTTATTAAGCAGTATAGACGACATTAACTTTACCAATTTCTCCCCTGACTCCAAATCCTCTCCAGGCTCTGGAAAGAAGAGATAGTAGAAAGGTTTTCCCTCCACTTTTTTCCTCTCGAAAACCTGTTTCACAGAGCTTAACAGGACTTCATCTTCCTGCGTTGACAACAACATTAGTGGGATAAACCTCTCATCCTCTCCTGGTATTGAAAGCTTACCCTCCTTCTTCATTCTTTCAATATTCCTCATAAATGCCTCGTCGACTATTGAAGATAGAAGAGCATAAAGATGCGCGTAATCTTTTGCCAACTCAACAGCCAACGAGATAAGTTGCTCCGTTTCCCCTAAAACAGAAAGAAGTGATGTAACAGCCAAGTTGCTCCTTTCAATGACGCTGATCACTTTGTTCATGCTTTCGCCTACCTTGAAAGCTCTTCTATAGACTTTAAAAGGTCGTTTTTATGCCTCCTTAACTCCTGCAACTTCTCGGAGAACTCGCTTATGAAGTCCCTTATCCTCGTTATGGCGTCATCTATTATTTTTAGCCTCTCATCGAGCTTCTCAGTTAGATTTCCTGTTTCGCCAAGTTTTAGAAGCGAAGACAGTTTGCCCTCAATAGCGCTTACTCTCCCCTCAAGGACGGCGAGCCTTCCCTTAACGTCCTCTAGCGCCTCTTTAATTTCTGAGAAGCTCAGTTGCGGGGCTGGCGTAATGACCTCAGTAGCCCCCATTACTTCTTTCCTTACTTCTTCACTCACTTCGGCTTTCTCAGCTTCCACCTTTCCTTCCAACTTCAGGAGAACAGTCTCCTCCTCATGGCTAGGCCCCGTTAAACCGCTGATGTAACAGTCATAAACTTCAGCTATGGCCTCCGACATCTCTCTATTGTAAGGCTCGCCTCCTAAGCCTGAAAAAATACATGCCACATCATCATGATACTTTAAACACCAAATCCCTCTTCCGCTTTTCTGCTCTAGGAAGAGCAGTAGTGAGGATGAGAAAAACGGGCTTTCGAAAAGATTCTGCACCGTTCTAACTATCAAGTTTAACTCTTTCGGTAATGGCCCACCCGCCTCAAACGAGTCACGCGCCCATGCATATTCAAGGTCTTCGCTATCGATAAGCTTTCTAACCCAGTTCTCTAATCCCTCCACGACTATTCTGGTCCCACTAAACTCATAGGTTCTCTCGCTGAAACCAAGTAGCGAAAGAATGTTAGCCACAATCATCTTCGCCTCTCTCTCACGGGTCTTGAAAATACAAAGCCACTTCTCTCGCCCATAACCAACAACACACATTCTGCTTCCATTCAACTCCACAACTATAATGGCTAACAGGTCGCTTCGTAGGAGGGGTGAAAGAAAAACTTCGTTAGAAAACATCCTCAGAAACCTATGCGTCGCATCCATCACCTCGGGACTCAACACGTCGCCCCTAAAAAACCTGAGGAGTTGTGTTATGCTTCCTCCACTCTTAAGCGCCTCAGCCACTTCATTTATGACCGAAAGATCCGTGAAGAGGTAACCGCTGATCACACCCACAGTAGAACCATACCACTTGTCAAGCCACTGCCTGAGCATTTCACCTCTCTTCAAGGAAACCCCCACCAAGACACTATATATTCAAACACTACTCTATCATTAAGCCTAAATAACTCTTCTTCAAACAAAAAAAGTGGGAGCCGTATGCGCAGCGCTTTTCTTATCTGATTAACCGCTTGGAGGTACCTTCTTAGCCTTTTCCTCCACGTGCTTTTCGAGGGCGCTAGCCGCCTCCTGCATCATTCTAGCGCGCTCCTCCTTTGTTTTGGCTAGCGACTCCTTCTCCTCTTTTTTCCTTTCTCCGTGAAGCTTCTCCAAGATCTCCTTCGTTTTCTTTACCTCTTCGGGGGATGGTGGTGCTTCTTCGCTCAATTAGACCACCTTCTTAGAAGGCCTGTTGCAAAATAAATATTCCACAATTATACTTATTTACTTTTTGGAAGAAAAGGAAATCACAATGAAAAACTGATAATTTACAATTGCTTAAAAAGAAATATTCCTAATTCCATCTCTTTTTTGTTTAAGCATTCGAAGACGAAATAAAGTAAAAGCCTAAGCCTCTAGTAACTCCCACAAAGCATCCTAACAGATTCCTAAACTAAATTCTCAACAAACTAAAACCCTCTCAAACAAACCATTTTGCGGTTTTTATAGAGCTTCTTTCGTAATGTTTAAAAGTTATTTTTTCATTTGAGTTGTTGAGAGCCGGGGTGGCCGAGAGCCTCCAGTCTGATTGAAATGAGGTGCCGGAAACGGTGAGTCCCCCTTCACGGGGCGCGAAGCAGCGGACTGCAGTTTTATGAGCAGTTATCCGCCATACCGGGGTTCAAAACCTTTAATAGGTGAAACTCCCTGCCCCGGCTCCACTTCTTCTCCAACAGTGTGAGATGGTGCGTTATGCCTCTTTCCCTTTCTTTGGATGCTGCCAGAAAGCTTTCCTCAACTATAGAAGCTCTTTTAACTGCTTGGTCTCTTGTCCGTGCGTCAGCACCTCGCTTAATCCTAAAGGAAAAAGAAGAAAGAGATTTTGTCGAGAAACTGTTACTGGCGCATCGCGCTCTCTCTGAGCTTTTATCTCTTCTCGGGCTCGACAAGCAAGAAAACGAGCTTATCAGTGCTCTTTCAGAACTAAATCCTAATGAAACATTACTCCTCGTCGTTCCCCCCTCATTGATGAGGCGCCTTGTGGGAGTCGGTATTCCACATGAAAGAGTAATATCAATTGGAGGACCATTAAGCGCTGAAGACGCCAAGGCGTTAAATCCCCACCTTCCCGAGGAAGCTATGAAAGGTGTTGAAGCACGTTTAAAGAATTTTTGGAGAGAGCTTGAAAGAAAAATTAAAGGAGCACGTACAGTTCTTTTCATCCTGGAGAAAGCTGGCAAAGTTGACGAACTTATAGCCAAGCGTGCCAGTATGCTTTCTGAAAAGTTTGGAGTCGATGTTAAAGTTGTCTACTTAACTAATCTTGATTCCTGCGTAGAAATTCTACCGCGTTTTTTCAGGAGGGAGTGAGAAGTGCCGCTTAGACCTGAACGCCTTTCGAAGTATCGCAACCTTACAAGGAGTACCGAGATTGAAGCGATAAATCTCAACCCAATTCAGAGTGGGGGACGTGCCGGAAACTACCCTGAAGTCGTCAAATCAGTACTGAACTTCATAGATGGATATAGCACGTGCGACTACTGCATTAAGGGTAGACTCGAGGAAATCGAGACGCCACCGCTATGTGACTTCCACGCTGACCTAGCAGAATTCATCGAAATGGATGAAGTCAGGCTTCTACCGGGATGCAGGCAGGCTCAGTTTGCTGCTTTTCACAGCCTAGCAAGCCCAGGAGACTACGTGGTCATAGATTCTCTAGCACATTACTCGACATATCTGGCTGCCGAGAGAGCTGGACTGAAAATAATTGAGGTGCCCAACAGTGGTTTCCCTTATTTTGAAGTGTCACCTGAGCTTTACGCCGAAAAAATAGAGGAAGCTAAACGCGTCACTAAAAAAACACCTGCATTGGTTTTCCTTACTCACGTTGACTACTCCTACGGTAACCTTGCGGATGCCGAGGCCATTGCAAAGGTCTCCCACGAGTATGACGTACCATTCATGTTAAACTGCGCGTACACTATTGGTAGAATGCCTGTATCCGGACGAAAATTGAAGGCTGACGTAGTAGTAGCCTCGCTCCATAAGTCTTTCGCGTCCCCTGCCCCCTCAGGAATACTTGCAGCTAATGGAGAGTACGCTGAGAAAATATTCAGAAAGTCAACGGTGAAGGGAGAGTGGAGCGGCAGAACTTTTCCAAACAAGGAGGTAGAACTTTTAGGATGCACGTTGCCCGGCTGCGTCGTTGTTGGAGTGATGGCGGCATTCCCCTACGTTGCTGAAAGAGTAGAGCGATGGAGTGAAGAGGTCGAGAAAGCCCGTTACTTCTCAAGCCAGCTGACGAAGATCGAAGGCGTCATTCAGCTTGGGCAGACCCCCCATAACCATGACCTCCTCCACTTTGAAAGCTCCTCGTTCTTCGAGGTGGCTCGCGCTCACCCTAGAAAGGGTTTCTTCCTCTATGACGAACTAAAAGCTAGAGGAGTCGTGGGCGTCCAGCCAGGCCTATCGAGGTCCTGGAAACTTTCAACATACGGACAAAGCTGGGAAAATGTTAAAAAAGCGGCTCAAGCATTCCTTGAAATAGCTGAAAAATACAATATCCCCGTCTCTTAAGCCGTTTTCCACTTGAAGTTTATGGGGACATTTGCTATGTTATGTGACATTTCAGAAAGGTTTAAATTATAACCATGTATACTTCTAATAGTCTTATGGAGAAAAATTGTATCAGCCCCAAAATGAGGGGAAACTGAAAAGAAAGGAGTTGATGAAGTCCGATGTTCTGTCCTAAAGATGGGGCTCTTATGGTGCCAAAGAAAAAGGATGGAAAAACCGTTTTGGTTTGCAAGAAGTGTGGCTATGAGGCACCTGTCTCAGACGAGAAAAAATACAAGTTGGTCGTAAAGATACCTCACACTACAAAGGATAAGACTGCTGTTGTCGAAAAAGAGCTCGCCCTGTCGTTCAAGCAAGACGAGGAAGAAAGAGAGGAACTTCGAAGACAAATGCTCGAATTCCTCGTGGAAGAAGGTTAACTCCCCCTCTCTCCTATTTTTCCTTACGCTTTTCTAAGTTTTACCTCCAGCTAATGTATTAATCTAATAATTTTTATACTTGTTTTCAGTGTTTCCTTTGCCTTCTTCATCTTTTAAGAGGTGTGCGCATTGTCTATCCCAGCTAAGGATCAGCTCCTTAAGGAAGTAGAGCGTTGTATTGTCCTGCTCAAAGGCGGAGAGCTAGAAGAGCTTATTGGGGCGTGTTTGAAGAATGGCTTGCCAGCTCTCGAAATTCTAAGTGCTATGGCGAAGGGAATGGAAGAAGTGGGAAAGAAATACGAGGCACAAGAGTACTTTTTGAGCGAGCTAATTTTTAGTGGTGAGATCTTCAAGAAGGGAATGAAACTTCTTGAGCCATACTTGAAATGCGAGTCGAAAGAAGAAACGAGCTGCGTCGTAGTCGTTGGAACAGTTATGAACGACCTTCACGACATAGGGAAAAACATTTTCATAACTCTTCTAATGGCTGCAGGCTTTAAAGTTGTCGATTTAGGAGTAGACGTCCCCCCGGAAAAATTCGTTGAAGCAGTTAAAGAGAACAACGCAAAGATAGTTGGCATATCCGCCCTCCTAACAAGCACCGCTCCAGGGATACGAGACATCATTAAAATGTTAGAAAAAGAGGACTTAAGAGGAAAAGTAAAGGTAATTGTGGGCGGCGCAGCCCTAACACATGAGATGGCTAAGGAACTGGGAGCGGACGCTTACGCGGAAACGGCAGTTAGAGGCGTTGATATATGTAAAAAATGGATGATGGAAATCTAACCACTACTTCTTTCTTTCCATACTCCCTGGGTTAGCTATTTTAACTGCTCCTCCTATTTGTTTTAGCACCTCAAGCGCCTCACTAGGTATGACGTATTTTCTGGCATTTTTATCTCCTATTCTGTTAAGAGTTTCCAGATACTGGAGTGCCATCGTTTTTTCGTCCACAGTCTTAGCCACTGACGTAATCCTTTCCAATGCTTGGGCATAACCTTCAGCCCGGAGAATCGTCGCTTGCTTGCGCCCCTCAGCTCTTATGCTCAGTGCTTTCCGCTTTGCTTCTGCCTTCGTGATCATCGCTTGCTTTTCTCCCTCAGCGATAAGTATGGCCGATTCCCTTTTTCCGTTCGCCTCAGTCACAATAGCCCTCCTAACTCGTTCCGCCTCCATTTGCCGTATCATCGCATCAAGTACTGCTGTTGGAGGCAGAATCTCCCTGATCTCGACCCCCGTAATTTTAACCCCCCATCTTCCAGTAACCTCGTCAAGCTTTTCCTGAAGAACTGTGTTTATGTGCTCCCTCTCGGCAAGTATTTGGTCTAAGTTTATGTCACCTACAACTGACCGGAGAGTTGTCTGGGCGATTCCTACCGCTGCAAGTCTCCAGTTTGCAACCCTAATGACTGAGTCAAGCGGAGAAACCACCTTGTGGTATATTATAACGTCTATGTCTACAGGTGCATTATCCTTAGAAATGCATCGTTGATGAGGGACATCAAAATAATCCTCTCTCAAGTCCACCTTTACCATTCTGTCAATGAATGGAATTACAAAAATGATTCCCGGCCCCTTCTCCTTCGGAAGCACTCTTCCCAGCCTAAAAATGACGCCTCTCTCATACTCTCGTAGCACTCTTAACCCGCTGAAAAGAACAATCAAAATGAAAACAATAACCACAATTAGAGTGGTAATAACTGACGACATATCCATCTGAAGCGGTAACAAAGCCATTTCCCCTCCTCTTACAAATTTACTTGCATAAATACGTATTTAATAATGTTTTTCTTCCTGCATAGCCGTTGGTTTCGGCCTCAAATAATTTTTAAAAGTAAAAAATTAAAGCCTTAAACGTAATAACTTTACCCAGAGAACAGTGGGCTTGTCGCTGAGGGAGAAAATTGTTTCTCATTGATTCCGGTGGTCGCGAGGAAGAAGTCTATGTTGTAGATGTCGACGCCCAGGTTGGAGTAAGCTCTGGAGCAGTCAGTAAAAATTACAGTTTAAGCGGCCTACACGAGTTCATAAAAGAACTAGAAGGAGAACTTCTTCTCAAAAGTGCACCTCTCAAGCGTCGGGTTACAAGATTTAATTCCAGCATTTTCCTAAACCTTAAAAATGCTCATTTCAGGAAGCTCAGTAGCTTTGCCGACGAGTTTTTTGCATCTCCTTTCGTTACGAAGATAGCCAGTAGTGGGGGGAAAGTGGAGTTTGTAATTCAGGAGGTTTCTCGGAACAATGCCTTGGTTTTGAGATGGCTTCAAGGGTCCGGCTTTTTTAACACTTCCCCCTTTAGATACGTTCTTCCAGATGAAGTGCCCGATGTACCATACCTTGTCTCGGAGGGGTATCGAGGGGTACGAACCAAGTTTGATGAAGCTTCATGGTTCGCGACGCTTTACTCTGACCTATCGTACTTCGGAATGCCATTAATAGTTGAAATCTTCAGTAGACGTGAACTAGACTTGCTAGAAAATTTCATTGAGCAAAGCGAGGTTAATGGAAAACTGGAGAACCCGCTTATAATTGTTCCGTATTTGAGGGAGAAAGTAAGGTTCGACCTTTATGGTTTAATGGGGGTTAAGAACGTTTTCCTATGTTTTTCTCCTATGTCGCTAACTGCTTTGAAGCAGCTAATTTATGACCTCAATGAACTCGACAAAGAGTGGTTTAAACACCTAATCTTCGGAACAGGGTTCCCATTTTCTAGCATGAGGGATATCGTGAATGTTCTCACTTTCCTCCTAAGCGATGAATTCCCTGGAGGCTTAAGGGAGCTTAGATGGATTATGGGTTTAAACGCGATGTCCTTTCTTCCTCCAAAAACACAGCGGAAAGGAGATATAGAGAAAGATGAAAAATGCATCATTACTAATGGGACGACAGCTAGGTTGCTTTTTTCCTCCCTCAGAAACTTCATGCTTCATGCATTGAAGAGAAACTCTATTTCTTTAGCTACCTGTGACTGTTTAGCAAGCTTAACTAATGAACGAGTAGACCCAAATAAGTGTTTTATTGTTCTTTCATCGGTCAAAGAAAAGAAGTTTGGAGGCATGCTCCTCCTATCAGAAGGCGGTAGCGACACGTTGGCCCTGCTTTTATTAAGGCAGGAAGTTATCAGAAAGGCGAAAAGTAGGTTTGCTGAGGAAGTGCTCAATCAGCCGGAGATAAAAACTGCCATTTCTAACGCCGTTAAGTTGTCCTCAAGCGAGGACGTGGAGAAGTGGTTAAAGTGGTTTATCGAGCACTACAAGGAGAACGGCATGATAAGTAGCGATGACATTAACTCGTTCACAGTTCACACATTCAACCTTGGTGATATGTTAGCCTTAATGAATAGAGAGGACATGCGTCTACTTGGATTAAATGACGGCGACCTAATACTCGTTAGAGCTACCTTGACTGGAGACTGGTATATCGTTCCTGTAAAGGAGGGTGAAGAGGTTCCAGGAGGAGAACTTTGGGTTGACGAACGAGTAATCAATACTTGGTATGTTTTTGATGGCGACGTTCTTCAGATTGAAAAGTTTGATGGCGACGTTCCAGCTCTCAAAGAAATAAGCTTGTTGATCGATGACGAGAAGAAATTACAGGACGCCGAAAAAGTGACGGAGAATGTTCTTGATGGCATTATAGTGGGGCGTGGTTCCCGGCTGGTGCTTCTGGCAGGCGAAGACATGCCTCTTGTTGCATCAGTTGTGAAATTGGATCCTCCCATTCTGATGGCTGGAACAGTTAAAAAGGGAGAGACCAAGATAACCATAGTTCCTAAGAGTACTCTAGCACCCTACAACCTGTTCTTAGTGATAGACCTTTCGGAAAACATGGGTCGAGGTGCTCCTGTCTCCATAGATCCCGCTGTTATCGAAGAACTAAAATATGTGCTTTCTATGAAAGCTGAGGAGCCCTGTGAGAGGGAACTTAATCGTGCCGTTGCTTCTTCCCTCGCTTCCTCTTACCTTTTAGTAAAAATGGTTAAGATTAGCCATCTGAGCAAGGTTTTCTTTCTAACGTGCTCAGACGAAGTAAACATGTTTTCAATACTCGAAAAAAGGAAAGTCTCCCCCTACTTAGAAATGACCCCTCAAAAACAGAACATCATGTTGAGAATTCTTTCATCCCACATGTTCGACAAGTGTAGAGAAGGGTGTAAAGGAAGAGGAAAACTTCTCGAAGCAGCAAGCAAAATAGAGGAGCTGCTAGGAGACTTAAAGGAAAACGTTCCGTTTCTCGTTCTCTTCGTGGTTCCTAGTGATAACTTAGATGAGGCAGTAAAAGCTGCCGAGCTACTGAAGAAAGATAGCAGGATTAGAACCGCCTTCATAAGTATAGGGCCTGACGCTTCCACTTCAAAAGAACAAAGCCACATATGCTTAAGTGAGGTGAATGCCGCCCTGCTCGACGAGGCTGTTAAACGTTTGCTTAACGTGGTATTCCCCAGTTAACTTTCGCTCAAAGAAAATATTTATCCAACTGCTTTCAATTATTTTTCTTTGAAAGTTTAATGGAAGGATGCATAATGTCAGGTGACGTAGAAGTAGAGTTTGAGCCTTGGAGCAGAAGGTCGATGATTGCCGGGACATCCTATGTTGTCCAGATAGGTAAAGTGGAGGGAGAATGGGCTGTCTGCATATTTAGGGGAAGAGACATTATATCAGTCAAAAAAACTGGAACATTAGATATAAACGTGCTAACATCCATTATATACAGTAGCCTTGCTACCCCTCCATCTCACTACGCTATAATGAGGGCTCTAAGCAACCTTATTAGAGAAGCAAAGGTTAGGCAAGCGCCTTTAACGGCGCCGCCTCCACAGGAGCAAGCGGCACAGCAACCTCTCCTCCAACAACCTGAGACTACCCCACACGAGGCGGCAGGCGTTGTGGAAGAGCCTCAGCCTCAAGCCTCTCCTCCAACCGTTACTGTTAAAACTGAGGCAGAGGAGCCCGAAAAGGCAGTCAGCGAAAGCTTCCAAGAATTCTTTAAAGCCGCTGAACCAGTAGTCAAAGAGGAAGCAATGCCTCCTCCAACACCAACACCTCGCAGGGAAGTTGAAACTGTAAAAGTTGAAACTACAAAAGAAGTAACCATAGAAGACATGCCATTTCCAGAAAAGTGGGAAAAAACAGTCTCTAGTCTTATGCTTCTTTGGGGAATAGCAGTATCCTTCGTTACGGAAAAAGCTAAGAAAAGAGCTGACGAACTTTGGAGCTACTATCGCTCCTTAATAAAAGAGTCCTGGAGTAGAGTTAAAGAAACGGACTTCAAGGAGTTAGTGAAACTTTTCATTTCTCAATGTCGCCTTATGGGGGCAAACGTTAAAGTTGAAAAACTAACCGAAAACACATTTGAATCCAGCATAGATTGTCTAGCATCAAAATTCAGGGAAAAATACAAGGACATCCTAAACCTTCCGCCAGAGTTTCCATGTATAATATGCCAGATGAGAGGTGAAGAAATCGGAAAGCTCCATGGTTTCAATGTCGAAGTCATTAGCAGAGAAGGCGGATGCAAAATAAGGATTCATGGTCCAACCAAAAAGGAGACAGGAGAACCGCCAATTATAATTTAAACCTAGATGAACTCAGAGGCTCCTCAATTTGTCTTCTTTAACCAATCGCCTTTCTTAACAAGAAGAAATAAACTCTTCTATTTTATTGAAAGCTTCCTCAAGCACCTCCATGGGAGGCAAGAACACTATTCTCACATGTCCTCTCCCCATCTCTCCGAATCCGGAGCCGCTTACGAGGAGCACGCCCTTACTTTTAAGTAGTTCTACCACGAATTCGTCATCCCTCTTCCACTTCTCCAAATTCAGTTTTGGGAATATGTAAAACGCTCCCTGTGGCTTCTCGCAGTAAACTCCTGTAAGCTCGTTTAAACGCTTAAACGAGTAATCCCTTCTCTCTCTTAATGATGAGACCAGTTCCTTTATATGTTCTCTCGACCCATTAAGCGCTGCTACTCCAGCTACTTGAGCCGGCGTATTTACTGAAAGCCTCATACGCGCCATCTTCTTAACTCCCTCCTTTAAGCCGTCAAGAACGCCCTCTGGATCATAGAAGTAAACGTAGCCTAGCCTCCAGCCGGTGATCAGATATGTTTTTGAAAGACCATTAAGCCCTATTACTGGAACGTCATATGAGATAGACGCAGTACTTTTAAAACTCCCATCATAAACTATTTGGTCATAAATCTCATCTGAGATCACAGGGATGCCGTGTTCTCCCGCGACATCTATTATTTCTTTTACCGTTTTTTCAGAGTAGACGGCGCCTGAAGGGTTGTTTGGATTAATTAACACAATTCCTCTTACTTTTTCTCCCACTTTGCTTCTTATGTCGTCAATGTCGGGCTTCCAACCTTCCTCTTCCATGCACCTGTATGTTTTAGGGTTGACTCCGCTGAGAAAGGAATATGAAATATATGGAGGATAAGATGGGTCAGGGACCAGTATTTCGTCGCCTACATCAGCTATAGCTTGCAAAACCAGTTGGATCCCCTCGGAAACTCCCGCAGTAACAACCACATCGTCTGGTGTTAAACCGTTCACTTTATTGACTTCCCGCTCCTTTCTACATATCGCCTCTCTAAGCTTTGGGATCCCCTCCGAGGGGGCATAGTAAGAGTTTCCCTCTATAGAAGCCTTGGCAAGTGCCTCCCTTATGTGCGCTGGCGTCTCAAAGAAGAGAGCCGGGTCACCTATATTCAAGTATATTATTCTTCTCCCTTCATTCTCGAGCTTCTTGGCATAGTTCACGAGATCCCTTATAGCGTAATTTATCATAGAGACTCTTTTGCTTCCTAGAGGCACTCGCGATCCTCCAGTTTTTACTCAATTTAGAGTTAAAGCCCGCCTTTTAGCTTTATCGCTTCCAAGAAGTGTTCAAGTTCCCCCCTAAACCCTAACTCCTTCGCCTTCCTCCTGGTGAATCCCTTTTTAAGGGCGATCCTCCTCAGGGCTTTATCAACTCCAGAACCATACTGAAAAGCCAGTTTCCTTCTCTCAACAGCAGACCTAGGCGTATGAAAATGCTCAGCCATAATTCTCAAAATATACTTCCTGATGTACTCTTCGTTTTTCACTGTCACTTTGTATTGTGGCGGAATTCTAATGGCATATTCTACAAGGCGCGCATCGAGAAATGGGCGACGCAGAAGAACCCCTACAATTCCCGCAACCTCCTCCTCCCTTACAAGGTCGTTCTCTGAGAGCGCCGTGAAAGACGAAGTAAGCGCCGACTGTAACGCTTCATATCCTCCCTCTTTCAATACCGAGACGAACTTCGAGTATCCTCCGAAAAGCTCATCGGCTCCCGTGCCGTTCATCACGCGGTCACATCCATCCTCACGGGCGGCGTCAAGCGCGAATAAAAGGGGGATCGCAAGTTCCACGTTTAACACATTCCCTCCAATAACACCCACCACAGTGGGAAGAACAGCTTCCAACTCTTCCTCAGATATACTTCTCACCTTCACCTCCAAGCCAATCTCCTCACCTGTTAATATGGCATTCTCCACATCTTTACTCCCCTCAACGCCTGAGCAATACAGCTTACACTTAACTCCAAGCTCACAGAGTGTAGACACTATTAGGGTGCTGTCAAGCCCCCCGGAGAAAAGAACTCCCACCCTTCCCCTGCTCCTCTTTAGGACCGCATTTTTAAATATCCGGGAAAGTTCCTCTACAGCCTCCTCTAACCGGATACTTTTTTCGTAACCTTTCAGCGCATGGCGCCACAGATAAATGCCTCTTAATTCTCCCTCGTAAGCCCTTATAACTGACCCTGCGGGAGCTACTCTTACCTCAAATCCTGCCCTCGCAACAACACTCTTCCTATTCGAAAAAATTGTAACTCCCCCTTTTGAACCATAATATAGCACCCTACATCCTATCTCGTCTCTCACTGCTGTTATGCAATCTTTCCCAAGCAGTAGCGCTGCAACCTCCGCTTCCGTCTTTCTCAGAAAATCCCTAACCTCTCCTCCCTCTGATGCTTCAAGAATCCCCTTAGCAAACTCTTCCCGGCTTCTCTCATACGTCTCCCCAACTCCTACGGAAACGCCTCCCTCCCCGTTAAAGTAAAACCAGTCGTCTCCTCCAACAGCAACTCCGACGCAGTTTTTCACATTGCTCTGGGGTGCATTTTTTCGCTCCTCAATAAGAATACATTCATCTCCAGAAGACGCGTAAAGTAATCTTCCTTCATCTAAGAGCAAGTCGGCCATCAACCTGAAAGCAGGGATCTCCTTTCGCGAACAAACACCAAGTATTACGCTCAAAACGTCCACCTGTTTTTAACTCAGCCGCCTTTTTCCACTCAGAATTTTTATAACTTGCTTAAAATCTTGTTTGCGTGTTTAAGAGGTGTTCTTTTTGGCGAGTGGGCATATAGTGGAAGAACTAAAAAAGGGGTGCGAGTTATACCGGCCGAACTATAAGCAAAACATATTCTCCGTTATTCCAACTGCACTGAAGATTTTAGGGGCTGAACCTGACCGGACAAATTTGCTTTCAAATAGAAAATTCAAGAGACACCTTGAGGAAGCCTGTTGCTTTGACGTGGATAAGATAGTGTGCATTATAATTGACTCTGTCGGCGTAAAGCAGTTTTCCTTCTTCGAAAAAATGAACAGCGCATGGGATTCGCTTGGGAAACCCGCTCTTTCATCAGTCTTCCCAACGGTAACCTCTTCAGCCATAGTGTCAATTCATTTTGGTTTGCCTCCAGAGAGGCATGGCATTGTAGGGCATAAAGTGTGGTTCCAGCAGCTTGGAACAGTTGTAGACACACTTAAAATGGCGTCCATTAAGGCGCCCTCCACGGATAGACTTGTAAGAAGCGGGATTGACGTCCGCGTCCTTCTATTAGAAAACAACCTATATCGCACGCTCAATGATACTGGCATAGTCCACTTTGAACTAATGCCGTCAAGCATAGCTAAGATAGGTCTGTCTCATGTTCTCGGTGTTGAGGACACCACGTTAGAATTCGAGAATTTGGTAGACGCCTTCTCCACTCTACGCTCGATATTAAATAAATATGCTGAACGGAAAGCGCTGATAAACCTCTACTTTGACATGACGGACGTCATAAGCCACAAGTATGGCCCTCTCAGCGAGGAATACAGGCTTACCGCCCACCACATAGAAGAAGTCTTCTCGCACTTCTTAAAGCACTTAAACGACAACAAAGTTGCCTTCATGTTCTTCAGTGATCATGGACAGGAAGAGATATCCAAAGAAAAAATAACTAACGTACTAGAAGAAGAAGCAGGATCTGTCGCACAATACCTTAAAAGCCCGCCGGGGAGGTCTGGCCGCGTCGTCCATTTTTATGTTAAGGATGGAAAGGAAGACGATGTAAGGGGATGGGTTAAAGAAAAAGTTGGGGAAAACGGCTTACTCATGGACTTTGACGAGGCCTGCAGAGTTTTTAGTCTCAAACCAAAGGGAAAGTTCAGAAGCGAGATTAAGTCTAGAATGGGAGACCTTCTACTAGTCATGAATGCAGGGGCAGAGCTAAGGTTTCAAAGGAAAGAAGAGAAAGAGAAATTAATTGAAGAAGAGTGGAGGGGATCCCATGGATCGATGACCTCAAACGAGTTGCTGGTTCCATTGTTAGCTGCAAGGTCGGACATCCTGAAAAAACTTATGGGGTTAAATTGATGAGGAAACTCTTTTCCGTGGTTATCCCAACATATAATGAAGAGAAGTATCTCCCTCATTGCCTGAAATCTCTCCTCTCTCAAACAATTCCAAGAGAGAGCTACGAAATAATAATAGTTGACGGTTACAGTGAGGATAAAACGGTTAAGTTAGCTGAAGGAGTGGTTAACAAGATTATCGTGGCTGAGAGGAAGGGTCCGGGCAATGCCAGGAACATAGGTAGCAAAATGGCGAAGGGGAGAATTCTTCTCTTTCTCGACGCTGACACAATTATTACTCCCAACTTTATGGAAAAAGTCTATGATAGTTTTGTCCCGGGAGTGGTGGGAGGAACATGTGACATATACCCGCTAGAAGCAGACCCGCGCGCTATTTCCCTCTACAAGCTGATAAATCGACTATACAGGCTCCTCTACATTGCAGGTTTCCCTCACGCTCAGACAAAATGCTGTTTTTACCTTCGCAGAGCATTCCTAGATGCTGGAGGTTTCAACGAGAACTTAAAAGTGGCAGAGGACCAGGAGCTTGCTTGGCGCATGTCTAAGAAGGGAAGAATGGTATACGTCAATGGAGTTGCGGCTTACTCTTCTATGAGGCGGGAAAAGGCTAAAGGCTACGCTGCAACGGTCAAAGACTGGGTTAAAAATTACTTAATGGTGGCTCTTATGGGGCGCTCTCAAGACCTCTGGGAACCCATAAGGTGAAAAAAGTAAAAAAATGGTGGCGTCCAGTTGAGCATTATTGACATGCACGTTCACACTGAATTCTCGCCCTGCTCTAGGGTAAAACTCATAGAATCACTCTCAAAGGCGGCGCAGCTAGGTGTTGGTCTTGCAATTACAGATCACGATACAATCAAAGGAGCCCTAAAAGCTAAGTCTTTTTCCCAAAAGTATGAAGTAAAAATCTTTATTGGATGCGAAGTCTCAACCAAGGACGGACAAGTCTTGGCGTATGGCATAATGGAGGAAATTCCGCCATACTTGCCGGCGGAGCAAACCATAGAACTCATACATGAACAGGGCGCCGTAGCGGTCGCATCGCACCCCTTCCGCAACGATAGAGAGAGCCTCTTTGAGAAAACCTACTTTCTTCCCTTGGACGGAATTGAAGTGCTAAACCTGGCGGGTGGCGGGGTCAGCAAGGATGCAAGAGAAGTAGCAGTGAGAAGAGGGCTAGCTCAGACTGGTGGAAGCGACGCCCATACACTAAATCTCGTCGGCGAAGCTGGAACAAAATTTCCTTATCAACCCGAATCCGAAGAAGACCTGATAAAACTAATAAAAAGAAAGGAGTGCACGCCCGTAAAATTTACTCGCCGCTAGAACACGTCATTTCCCAGCTAGCTTTCTCCCCCACTTCTCAAGCTTACTCCACGAACGCCATCCGGTCTTCGCAAGTTTCAGCCTCTCCTCTGGTGCATCGTAAATCCACTTCAAAAGCCTGATAAACCGCTCTTTTCCGCTCTCAATAGTAAGAATTTCACGTGGAACTCCGAGACCATGCAGGTAGTTAAGATAAGCCTCC
>JAHLWW010000007.1 GCA_019057715.1 Candidatus Jordarchaeum sp. JNZ_1113 | reverse complement strand
AGGTAGTGGTGCCTAGGACCTGTTTTGTTTAGTCTCTTCTAACTTAATAGAAGTTGAGGTGCCATAGTTGTCCGGAAGCCTTAATGCAGCCCAAGAGACCCGCGATGGAATTTTCCTTAATGGGTTCCGGGTGAGTGGATTTAGCGGGTTCGTGGACTCGTCGAAATGGTACTTTTTGCCCAGAGAGCCATTCAAGATTTCCGGGCGTATGGGTGCAGGTAAGACTTCCATGGCCCGCCTCATACTCTTTGGCATAACTGGCGATGTCAAAGCAGTTGAAGACTACCTTGCAGGGGACAGCGGAGTCGTTGAAGTCGAGCTGGCGGACTCGTCGAGCAGCGACTTAAAGCTTATCCGTATTGTTAGGGAGGTGTCCCGCTCCCCTGACGGCTCTCTACGTGTTAGGAGCCGTGTGCTGAACCCAGAAACGGGGGAGCTGCTCGCCGAAAATGGCGATGTTACGTCCTTCCTAGAAAAATTTACCGGTGAACCCGTGCTAGACAACATTAAGGACGTTTTTGTTTTTAGAGGGGACTTAGAGAAGAGCTACCAGCAACTCAAGAACAAGATACGGTCTCTCACCTACCTCGACTTGGTGGAGCAACTTAGAAGCGACCTTGACTCCCTGAAGTCCAGTTTAAGAATACGCTTCGAGGAGCTTGAAGGAGAGCTCGTAAGCTTCGAAGAATACTTAGCGGAGGAAGGTGTCTCGCTCCCTGAGAGGGGGAATGGGTTATCCGAGTATGCCGGTCGGCTTAAGGCAACTTTCCTAGGGCTTTCATCTAGATGGATGAAAGAAGCAAACGAACTTAAAGTGAAAGTTAGAGCTCTTGAGGAGGAGCAATCCGCTCTTTTGGCTAGGATTGATGAGCTTGAATCGAGGAAGTCCAGCTTAGAGAACTTGGCCAGTAGCATCAAGGTGAAAGAGGAACAAGTAGACCTCATGAGGAAGACTTGCGAGGACACCGCGAGGAGGGTCAACCAGCTTGAGAAAGATGTCGCCTTGCTGAAGGACGACCTTAAGAAGTCAGAGGAGAAAGTTCGAAGAGCCGAGGAGGAAATACTCTCGATCACGAAGAAGCTCGAAGTGATAGAGGCAGAGCTCTCAGGGGTGGCAGGCGCTGGGGAGGACAGAGGAGCCTACATAGAAAGAGAGAAACAGCTTGTAGAGGCGATTTCCCGACTCAAGCCTGAACTGGAAAGCCTAAAAGAGCAGGTAAGAGTTAAAGAGTTCAACCTGAACAAGGACGTCATTTCCCTCCAGAAAGTCGTTGACTCATATCTGTCACTGAGATCTAGAGTGAAGGAGCTCCCAGAGCTCATCAATGACTCTTCACCTCTTACAGCCCTAAGGGAGAAATTTTTTGACGAACTCGAAAGAACGGTTAAGCCGTCTCTTAGCTCTCTTTCCTCAGAGGCTAGATTCCTTAAGGAGTTCAAAAACTGGCTTGAGAGAAGGGGTTTCTGTCCTCTGTGCCATGTAGACATGGTAAACCTCTCCGGAGAAATGAAGGAGCTTGAAGAACACATCGAGGACGTTGACAGGAAAGTGAGGCAGTTGCAGTTCAGGCAAAGGGAGCTGAATGACGCTCTAAGGGAAATGGATAAAGCTATAGAGCTCCAGAGAAGCTACATGGAGCTCAGCGCATCTATTAGAGCTAAGGAGCAGGAAGTCGAGGAGTTAAAGAGGAGGATGCAGGAGGTCGAAGAGAACATAAAAACGTATGAACTTAGGCTGGACGCGGTCAGGAGGAAGCTTGAGGGGCTAGACGAGGTGGCCAAGGAGCTTGAAAAAGAGAGGTTCAAGCTGAGAGGTGAACTTGAAAAGGCTAGAAGGGAAAGAGATGAGAGTTTACGGGTCATGGATGCTCTAAGGGTCAGGGTAGCGGAGGCAGAGAAGCAACTAGTGGAGTCACGTGAGAAGTTCGCGAAAATGAAGCGGGAACTTGAAGAGGAGGAAAGGAAGCTTGAAAATTTAAGGCAGCAGTACACAGAGGAAAGCTACGCCGCGGTCAGAAAGGAGGCGGCAGAACTGAGGAGACGGGTCGGCCAGCTCAAGGCTTCGAAGGAAGACCTCGAGAAACAAGTCAGGGAGCTCGAGGTAAAGGCGGAGCGCTTCTCAACTTTGGCGAGGGAGATAGAGAAACGGGAAAGTCGCATAGTATCGGCCGAGAAGTCTTTCAAACTTGCCGAGCTAGCTGCCGACTTCCTGAAGCGAATTGAGCACGACGCCAAAAAGGATTTCTTCGAAATCATCTCAAGGGAACTGCCAAGGGTCGGAGAGATTCTAGGAATAAAAGATTTCCGCATCGACAGTGGAATTCTAGAACGGCTTGTTCTCGGCAGGAGGGTCTCCCAGAAAGTTCACACGTTGAGCGACGGGGAGTTCATATCTCTGCTCTCCTTAATCTCCGGGCTTCTCGGCGCTTGGAGTGGAAGGAAGAAAAAGCGCTTCCTCATACTTGACGTCCCCCTAGACGAGTATACAGCATCTAACTTGGCAGGCGTGCTCAGGGAGATGAACTGTCTCCAGCCGGGATTCATATTTTCGAAGTCCAGTCCATTAACTGTCGAGCCACTCGGAGAGGAGGGTCAAAGTTGAACCGCTCAATAAAAAGCGTAGTGCCCTACTTTAAGGCCCTAGCTCACCCCACTAGAGTGGAGATACTGAGAGAGATATTCGACAAGAAGGTGGTCAACCCAAACTGGATGAAGAAGAAGACGGGGAAGTCATCCAAGTACGTTTACGACCAGCTCAGATTCCTTTCTAAGCCAAGCTTAGGCAACGTGCTTAAGGCTGTCCACCTCGGAGTAGTCTTTCTCTTAAACAAAAGGCTAAAGGTTAAGCTAACCGATGTTGATGATGGAACATTAAGAACTCTGGACGACATGTCTGCTGATGAAGCCGCCAAACTCGGATTCGCCCTCTCACACGAGAAGCGAGCTGAAATATACGACATGCTTTTTGAGGCCTACAAAAGAGGGCAGCACTTGTCCTTCACAACGATAGCCAGAACACTCGGACTTGAAAGGTGGAGAGTAGTGCAACTCTGCCAGCAGCTCGCCGACGCCGGAATAGTGGAGATAGTAAACAACGAGGATGTAAGACTGAAAAAGATAGTAGAGATCGAAATAGAGGACCTGGAACTCCGCCCAAGCGAGGTTCTCCTAACGATGCTAGAAATAGGATTCTGACGTTAACTAGGCGAGAGCAACGAAATTAAGCATCAAAACGCAAAACCCGACTTGAAATGCTTCTTCTATGGGAACGTAACATGCCACATTCAGGTGAGGAGAGCCTTTCAAATGTTTTCCCTTCCCCCCCTTGATGTTTAAGTTTGGAAACTTCAATTAGTATAATGAAGTCATGATAGTCTTGAGTGTAGAACTTAGAAGGTAAAGTTCTCGGTTTATTTGCTTAAGGGCTTTTGTGAGAATGTTAAACCTGGGAAGAGAGAAAAAGTACCGGATAAACCAGATCCGCAAGATAACGGTTTAGGATTCTCGATGAGGCTGCAGAATTCGCGGGTATCCCGCAGAAAAATATGCTTTAATAAAAACCGAGAGGTTTATAGCTTGCAGAGCAAGAAAGAAAGTTAAAAAGACCTTTTCGTTCAAACTTTCTTCTTCCCCTTAAATGGGCTTTGATGCAGGAAGACCTTGTTATCAGGAGTATTGAAAAAGCTCCTGTTGAGCTCTATGTTCCATTTTCAGCATTAGAAGCTTCGAGAGGTCGACTTAACAAAAATAGAAGAAGGCAGAATTCTACTTTAAAAATTAAAAATTCTGATGTAAGGTTCCCTGCGTTCATTTGGGTAACCTAAGGATTTTCGCGGCGTTTTCGCCTAGGATCATGTCCTTTTCACGCTTGCTTACAGGTAAATTTTTAATTTTCTCTATTTCCTGCACGGGGTCCCCCATTGGTATGAAAGGAGAGTCGCTTCCATAAACTATTCTTTCAGCTCCAAGTTGCTCCAGAGCGTACATTATTCTTCTCGCCGAGGCGCCTGAAGTCTCCAAAAACACGTTGTCAAACCTCTTTGCAAGCTCGACAGCTTCCTTGACGTAGTTTCCTCCCATGTGAGCTAGGACTAGCGTGAATCCATGATAAGTGTCGAGGACATCGTAGAAGTGGGATGGGTCAGCGTAGTCCGGATCATTTTTCCATATTCTGCCCGCGTGTACTAGAACGGGAATACCTAGCCTCGATGCTGCCTCCCATATTTCTGGGGCTTCCTGCGGACGGAACCTCTGGTGAAGAGGGTGGAGCTTAAGCCCCCTGAACCCCTCAGCCTTAACTAGCCTTAAAAGTGTCCTGCCAGCATACGCCTCGTGAGGATCAACGTTGCAGAAGCCGACGAAGAGGTCAGGTCTAAGTTCCGCCATAGCCTTCACAACACCATTAAGGTAAGTGTAAAACGTTGACATGACGCATATTCCTATCCTCCTTCTTTTCATGCGTTCCTCGAAGTATCTGCAGAGTCTTCTCACCCCGACATTTAACCTCAAGTATTTGAGGGAGCGGTATGTGAGCTCCAGCGACCAGTAATCCCTCCAGTTGAAGCTCTTGCCATCACCATGATTAAAGTAGGGGTGAACGTGGAAATCAATGACTAAACCCGCCATTATACTCCTCCTATTTCTCCTCCCACTAGATTCTCGGAACTTTTAAATTCTTTAATGTTTCTTCCTGTTTAGGGTGAAAGTTTGAAGGGTGGTCTCGTTTTTCCCGACGGCTTCCTTTGGGGGTGCGCGGTTTCAGCTCACCAAGTTGAGGGGAACAACACAGGCAACCAGTGGTGGCAGTGGGAGCAGCAAGGAAAAATTTTTGATGGCTCTGTGTCTGGCAGGGCCTGCGACCACTATAACAGGTATGAGGAGGACTTTGACATAGCCGCCTCCCTGAAGCTGAATGTCTTCAGGACGTCCATCGAGTGGAGTAGAATAGAGCCCAAGCAGGGCACGATAAACATTAGGGAGGTTGAACACTACCGTAACGTCATACTCGCACTTAAAAGGCGCGGCATTAAGCCCATGATAACACTCCACCACTTCACTAACCCCGTATGGTTCGAGGAGCAAGGTGGCTGGCTTAACCCTGAGAGCCCTGAAATATTCGAGTCCTTCGTGAGAAAAATAGTAGAGCACTTAGGGGACTTAATTCCCTTCTACAACACGATAAATGAGCCCATGATCGTCGCCACGATGAGCTACCTGTTCGGCATATTCCCCCCGGGAGAAAGAAGCCTAGAGAAGTGCCTTACGGCAGCTAGAAACCTTGCGCTCGCCCATGGAAGAGCTTACGTGGCGATACATGAAACATGTAAGGAGCTCGGCTACCCGAAGCCTCAAGTGGCGCTAGTAAAGCAGGTCCCCCGTTTTGAGCCCCGTGACCCATCATCTAAGGACGACGTGGAGGAGGCGCAGAGGCGAGACTGGTTCTTTAACGGGTGCTTCCTTGATGCGGTCAGCACAGGAGAGTTCCAGCCTCCACTGGGAAACGGCGAGAAATTTGATTACCTTGAGTCGTCATGGGAATTCATAGGAATAAATTACTACAGTAGAACACTCTGCACTCCTCAGGGTGAGGTTTTCCCCCTTCCATTCACAAGCTTCCCTGAAGGAGCAGAGCTATCAGATTACGGGTGGGAAGTCTATCCGGACGGCCTAAGAGAGGTCCTACTTTCACTTAGAAAGTATGGTAAGCCAATGGTGGTGACGGAGAACGGGATAGCCACGAGAAACGACGAGCAAAGATGCAGGTACATAGTAAGGCACTTGAAGGCGGTTCATGAGGCGATATCGAAGGGAGCAGACGTTAGAGGGTACATTTACTGGTCCCTTATAGACAACTTTGAATGGGTGCTCGGCTACCAAATGAAGTTCGGCTTAGTTGAAGTCGACTTTGAAACCATGGAGAGAAAACCTAGGCCAAGCGCCAGTCTCTACAGAGAAATAATAGAGGCAAACGCTCTCCTACCCAACCACTTGGAACGCTACAGCTAATCCCGGAAGTTAAGCTTGGCGGCGGTGTGCCTTAATTGAGCCGCATTGAGAAGGACTTAGAGGAACTTTCGAGGCTCGCGGTCACCCTTGGGGCGAGCAGAGCTAAGCCAATTCCCGTCGACGCTATCGTAGTTGACGAGCGCGTCCAATTAAAGTGCAGGTACCCTCCATGCCCCTTCTATGGAAGGAACAGGATGTGTCCTCCATTCACCCCAACCGCTGAGGACTTCAGGAAGTACCTTGCAAGATATAAGCATGCGCTAATAGTTCAACTAGACGTCCCATTGACAGAGGACATTAAGAGCCGCATTCGAAGTGATGCGAAACTGGAGGAGTTGCTATCAGACAAAGACTTTAGTAAGACTTTGATGAGGGGAGGCAGGCAGGCTTGGAGACTACTAAACCACGTTATCTCCGGCGTTGAAAGAGAGTCCTTCAAAAAAGGGTATAGGTTTGCTGTGGGCTTCGCCGCTGGGTCATGCCCTCTCTGCGACGAGTGCGACGTAAATGAGCCGTGTAAGCATCCCCTTGAAGCCCGGCCGAGCATGGAAGCCGTGGGAATAGACGTGCAGGGTACTCTTGAGAAAGTCGGTTTAAGCGTCAAGTGGTGCGCCCGTGACATAGTAACACTGACGGGTTTAATTTTGATAGATTAGCTCTTCTTTCTTGTCGTGTGAAGCCGTTTCTTCCGTTTTCGTTGTTTTGTTGGAAAAGTTTATATTTATCTAATTCGATATCAATAACGATATCAAGCACGATGAAGGTGATGAAATGCACCATGAGTTTAGACGGTGGATGAGGCATACCGCAGCCGTACCTAAAGGGTACCTTAAAAGGTATATCTTACTGCTTCTCTCAGAGAAACCCATGTCTGGAGCAGAAATAATGGAGGAGATTTACAGGAGGAGCGGCGGATTCTGGAAGCCCAGCCCCGGATCAGTATACCCCCTCCTGGCTTGGCTGCAAGATAACGGATACATTAGGGAATCCCAGAAAATACTCGGAAACGGATCAAAAAGGTACACGCTCACCGACAAGGGAAAACAAATGCTGGAGGAACTAAAGGAGACCGAGAGAGGGCCTTTTTGCGGCGGGCGCCACTTCTTTTGGCTTCTCTCGCCATGGATTCAAACCGCCTCGTCAACTATAAGCCGAATTATCGGAGAAACTTACTCGCTGTTCTGGGAGTTAATGAGCCTCGGCGAGGAATATTCCGATGTCCTGACAGAGGTCGAGGACGTGCTGAGCAGAGCGGTAAGTGAGATAAAGGATATACTTAAAAGAGCAAATGAGAAGAGGAGTGGAGGAGGAAGCGCGGGGGCGCCATTTAAGTGGGCGCCGTCCTCACCCTAACTCGTTCATGTTGGACATTAATGGCGAAAAATAAATAAGGGGTTTCCAAAAAACGTGGTGTTTAACTGCTCAAGTGATGCTGACTCATGTGGGGGTGTGAACTTGGCTATTTTGGATCCATCTAAGCCTATTGAGTCAACGATGTCTGCTGAGGACATTCAGAGTCTTATCAAAGAGCTTGAAGAGGTTTACAACGCCTTGCTGAGGGAGAAAACTGAGAGAACAGAAGATGACATGAAACTAATAGGCGAAATTTACACCCTCATGATGAGGCTCAAGAAAACCCTAAAGGCGAGAACTACTCAAGGATAAGCACTTCATGCCCTCTTCTCCCCTTCTGCCTCCAGAACTGGCTTTCACTTTATATTTCGATTATCTTTGCTTCGTTGAGGTTAACGTTTCCCAGTCCCTTCTTCCACGCCAGTACTAGATGTCTAACTGTAAGTGGGTTACGACCTAGGAGCGTGCAGGCATAGGCATCAGCTGCCACTAGATCCTTTGAAGCTATGACGACGCCAAGCTTCTTCGGCTTCGATCCCAGTTCGCCTCCGAAACCCGCTACCCTGCCATCTATGACTGCGAGGCTCGGCTTAATGTGCAAGTTAACGTCGACTATGCATTCATCGAGCCCCATCCTGTGGAACCTTCCCTTTCTCGCCACCCTGCCCTTCTCGCCGAGAGTTGCTCCAAGCATGTTCTTTAATGAAAGCGTGACCCCCGTTATGGAGTGCTCCTTCAAAACGGGAACCGATACCACATAGGCACCCTTAAGTGTTAAGGGGAGCTCAAACCTCTTAAGCACGAAAGCCGCCTCATTTTCTACCACCTCGTACCGATCCACATTCAAGTCAACAAGTCTAACTCCTCTCTTCTCCAGCCTAGCATAGCCTAGAACACTGTATGCTTCCCACGTGTCCCCCCACCCTGAACCCTCTGCCACAGTAACATCGCACCCATGATCCATAAACCAATCAGCCAAAGCCTCAACGACGTCGACAGGAGTTGTTGTCGGCGGCTTCTCGCAAGTTATTAAGTTAGGCTTTAAAACAACTTTTCCATCGATGGAGACGCCGGCGCCACCAAGTAACGCCGCCACGTCTCTTCCAATGTCCCCACAACTTCTCCTGACGTAAATAACACTCATAATTAACACCTAAAACAAGAACATTAAGTCCTCCTTATTTAAACGTTAAACCCTCCTTGGCGCTACATGAACCCTAAGACAGCCTCTAATAAGGAGACTTTGAAGCCCGCAGAGTATTTAACCCCTACTTTCTCTCCTCTTGAAAGAAGATTTGCAAAAGCCCTGGAGGAGTGAAGTTGAGTTATTCCGGTGGCTTTAATGCTCTTGAAAGAATGTTTAACCCTAACTCTATTGCTGTGATAGGCGCCTCCGAGAATCCATTTAAGATGGGTTACTACTGCCTTAAGAGTTTACTTAACTTTAAAGGTAAGGTGTACCCTGTTAACCCTAATCATAGCGTTGTTCAAGGGCTGAAGGCTTATCCCTCAGTTCTCGATGTGCCGGGTGAAGTCGATTTAGCTGTGATAGTAACGCCAGCGGAGCAGGTTCTAGGGGTTGTTGAGGAGTGCGCTGAGAAGGGTGTTAAGGGCGTCGTCGTCATAACAGCAGGGTTCAGGGAGGTGGGAGGTAATGGCTTGCGTCTCCAAGAAGAAATGGTTAGGGTGGCTCGTCGCTCCGGCATGAGGATTCTGGGCCCGAACACTTTTGGCTTTGTGAACGCTCATGCTGGTGTTAACGCTACGTTTACCGATGTGCTGGGCGAGCTTAAGGCTGGAAACATAGCGGTCGTAACGCAGAGTGGAGGTGTGTGCCATCTCTTCTGTTATGATGCCATAACGCAGGGACTTGGGGTCAGCTTAGCAGTCGGTCTCGGAAACAGGTGCGATATAGATTTCCCTGAAATGATAAGGTATCTTGCTCGAGACGAGAAAACAAAGGTCATAGCGTTGCACATAGAGGGATTGGATGATCCACGCGGCTTCTTGGAGGCTGCTAAAGAAACAGTGAAGGTTAAGCCTATAGTGGTATACAAGGTTGGGAGGGCTAAAGTGGATAGAGAAGCCATTTCGCATACCGGGTCGATGGCTGGAGATTACAGGCTCTACGATGCACTCTTCAAGCAGGCAGGCATCATCTCGGTTGGCAGCGTCACGGAGCTTTTTGACGCCTCTAAAGCGCTATCCATCACTAAGCCTCCGAAAGGTAGGAAAGTCGCCTTGGTCTCGGTCCAGGCTGGGCCAGCCATAATAATATCAGACGTGTGTAAAAGTAACGGGTTAGAGCTGCCCGAGTTCACCGAGGAGACCAGAAAGAAAATAGAGTCTCTTCTCCCTCCTATGACTATTAGGTCAAACCCAGTTGACTTAGCATTCGCCTATAATCCCAAGGTTGGGTTGGAGGCGGTGAGACTTGCGATACAGGATAGTAATGTGGATATGCTCATAATGTTTCAGCTCTACCACCCAGCAGTTCCCTCGATAGCCAAGATGCTGGTTGAAGTGGTCAGAGAGTCGGGAAAGCCCGCCATAGTCGCACTTCACGCACCGCGAAACTTTGTGAAAAGTGAAGTAGAGGCGCTTGAAATGGGCGGGATCCCGGTATATCCTACCCCGGAAAGAGCAGCAAAGGCAGCAGTATACTTAGCAAAATACAAGCAAGTCCTAGACAGAATTAATAAAACCGCATGAAAAACAGTTTATTCTAAATAACAGAAAAAAGGAATGGAATGCAGGATAAAACATCGTAAGGCCCCATGACAGGGGCACCATAGAATGGACTTGTGAGGACGAAGGTTTAAACTTTGATAGAAACGGGATTTTTTGAGGATATTTGTTTGAGGATTTATGTAACTGATGAGCTTCGTGCCTACTTTAAAGCTTGCATGTCTATAAGCTAGTGAAAGTGGACGTAGCCGCCTACTGGTAATGCGAGGAACACGTGGAACTGTCATCCGGAACCGAGGTGCTCAACTTATCATGTCTGCTCATGACCCCCTTTCTTGGAAAAAACATTGAGGAAAACAGTAATCCTTAACTTAACATTTTTACCTAACTACTCTGGGTGATGTGCTTGGTGGTTTTGGATGTGGATGAAATTAACTGGGAGGATGAGGTTTTAAAGTCCGATGTGCTTACCGTTGTAGATTTCTGGCATGAACGCTGCCCATGGTGCCTTATGCTTGACCCTATTATAGGCGAGCTTGCAGAGGAATATGGAGGAAAAATTAAGTTTGTTAAAGTCAATGTGTTGCAAAGCTTAGGAAACAGGAGGCTGGCTATTAGCTATGGCGTCATGGGCACACCGACACTTATCTTCTTCTGCGCTGGAAGGATTGTCGGTCAAGTTGTAGGTTTCATGCCAAAAGAAAACCTGAAAAAGATTTTGGACGACATGCTTCAAAGACACAGGGACTGCATAGAGAAAAGCACTCCTCTAGAAATATAAAAGAAACATAAAAGGGAACGGCCTTATATGAGTGAATTATTCTGCTGTCGGTAGCTTGTAATCCTTGTATTTCTCTCTTAGTAATTTTTTGTCGAATTTGCCCACGCTGGTTTTCGGTATCTCGTTCACGAATACTACGTCGTCGGGAAGCCACCATTTGGCGAACTTCGGCCTGATGAATTCTATTATCTCCTCCTTCGTTAGTTTGCCCTTGTACTCGTCTCTCGGAACAACCACGGCTAGGGGTCTCTCCTGCCATTTCGGGTGCTTAACGGCGATTACGGTGGCTTCCTTTACGCCTGGGTGAGCCATTATGGCGTTTTCGAGGTCAACGCTGCTAATCCACTCTCCTCCACTCTTAATCAGGTCCTTAGCTCTGTCAACAAGCTTGACGTATCCTTCAGGGTCTATCGTGGCTATGTCTCCCGTCCTGAACCACCCGTCTAGGAGCGCGTCCTTAGACCTTTCATCGTTATAGTACGACTTGGCTATCCATGGACCTCTAATGAGAAGCTCTCCAGGTGTTTTTCCGTCCCATGGAAGCTCTTTTCCTGTCTCATCAACTATCTTAACTTCCAACATCGGTGCAACCAGTCCCTGCTTCGTCATAAGCTGCCACTTCTCCTCCTCCGAAAGAGTCTCTTCAAGGTAGCTTTTGATTATATTTGCCGTTCCAAGAGGAGTTGTTTCAGTCATGCCCCAAGCATGCTGCACCGTTGCACCCATCTCAGCCAAGGTTTTCATTAGGGCTAGTGGCGGTTCGCTACCGCCAAACACTATTTTGAGCCCGGTGAGGTCAACTTTCTTACCGGTCTTCTTAAGGTAGTCCACAACCATGATCCATATTGTTGGCACCGAAGCAGCTATGGTCGCCCTCTCTTTCTCTACGAGTTCAAGTATCATGTCTGGCGCATAGAACTGCGCTGGAAAGATGAGCTTTGCTCCAACTGCTGGAGCACCGTAAGGCATACCCCACGCGTTAACATGAAACATGGGCACAAGGACCAGCATGGCGTCTTTCTCGCTCACGTTTATCGTGGACGGCAAACCTGCAACTATTGAATGGAGCATCAAGGCTCTGTGGCTATAGACAACGCCTTTCGGCTTCCCGGTTGTTCCCGTCGTATAGCACATTGCCGCTCCGCTACGCTCATCTATCACTGGGAACTTGTAACTTGGCTTGGCACTGTCCATCAAAGCCTCATAGCTGTATGCCGGCTTAAGGCTCGTGTCAACCTCCTTGCTGTCACTCATAACAACGAACTTCTCAACGGTTTTAAGCTTGTCCTTGACGCTTTCAACCAGTAGCCTAACAAGCCCATCATCTAGGAAAAGTACCCTGTCGCCCGCATGGTTTATTATATACGTTAGGTCATCCGGGCTCAGTCTGAGGTTTATCTCATGCACCACGGCACCTACCCCTGGCACAGCGTAGTAAAGCTCGAAGAACCTGTGCGTGTTCCACCCTATGACGCCAACTCTGTCACCCGGCTTAACCCCCAGCTCGTCAACCAGAAAGTTCGCCGCTCTCTGAACCCTTTCCCAAGCATCCTTGTATGTGTAGCGGAAAATGCTTCCGTCGCTCACCCGCCTCGAAACAACCTCCTTCTTACCGTAGACCTTAGACGCATTCTCAAGAACCTTCGTCACGTTCAGCTGATAGTCATCCATCATAGTGCTTGGAAACCCTCTCAAAACACTCACACTACACCCCTCCAACAACTGACCTGACAACCTATCCTTTATTTAGATGCTATGTTAATATATAATCTTTTTTCTTTTAGGATTTACAAAAAATAAATATCTCCCCAAATTTAGCCTTTAGCCTACCTCAATTTGAATCCCGTGCTTTATCCTTTCCTTTTTTCCTGTTTTTCACCCCTCTCTTTCCAAGGACGCTTTTCTCTTTTTTCTCTTTTATCTAAAACTACAGAACTAACACTTTTCCCGATTTGCTGTTCTTTTAGGACTTCCATTCCGGTGTTCATGTAAATGTAGCAGCTCACCCCGGTCATCAATCGGTTACCTGTGATAGGTTACAAATGGATTCATCGATTACTTCCAACATTTTCATAAAAAATTCAGTTAGCCAACAACTTTACATGTTACTACATTTTTATTTCACTTTCATGGATTATTTTGCGCGTTTTCGGTACCGCCGAGGACTTGATCGCCGTTAAAAACGGTTTATCCTCACTTTTGCTTAAAGATTGCTTACATCTACGTCTATTAGCTTAAGCCCGAACTCTTGAAGTCTTTCGAAAGGTTTCTTGTTAAGCGTCCAAAGAGGAGTGTTGCTCGATATGCATATCGCTCCGATTAAAAGGTCTCTTTCGTCCAATATTACACCCCTCCTGCTTAGCTCCGCCCAGATAGTACTCGCAACGGCAACCGCTTTGTTGTTTAAGGGTAGAACTTCGAAAGCTGCATGAACGTCTTTTTTTGAGTTCTCAGCAGGTACACCTGCCCTCGCCTCGCCTCTGACGTACTCGTACTCTGTTATTACTGTTAAGCACGCCTCATATTTTTCGACGAAGCGATCAAGCTTGCCAAGTCTAGCGAGGAGGATCAAGGCATCCGTGTCTGCGACGATCTTCAACTTTGCTCCTCCTCTTCACCCCTAAACTTGAATCCTTCTCTGAATTTTTCATGTGACTCTAAAACGCTTTTCTCAACTAGGTTGAAACGTTCCTGCAGGCTCCTCGCAGCAAGCACTCTCTGCAACCTCTTATTTTCGTTAAGGAGACTTAAAAGAAACTCGCTCCACTCTCTGCCACTTCTAGCCTCGTCGAGAATCCTCTTAACCTCAACGAGAACGGGGATCGTGGTGTACTTTTTCAAAATAATCACCATTACGACGTAATCACATAATAACGTTATTACTCATCAAAAAATACTTTTCCCTTTCAGCACATCAAGCAAAACGCTCAAGCAAAATTCACTGTCAGCATATAATAAGCAAACCTTTCATGTTAACAACCCACCTTATTGGGCCAACGAAAAAGTTTTATGACTCCCTTCACACCTTCAACTAGTATCTCCGAGGTGTTCCCATGAACATTTTAGCTATAGTTGGAAGCCCCCACAAGAAATGGGGCTGCACTTATAGGCTCACAAAAAGAATGCTTGACGAATGCCAGTCGCTGGGCGCCGAAACAGAAATAGTTCTACTACAAGACTATGAGATCAACTACTGTAGAGGCTGCGGTCTCTGTCTCGTTGAGGGGGAATGCCCTCAGAAAGACGACGTGAAACTCATCCAGGGAAAAATGATGGAGGCTGACGGAATAGTGATGGCTAGCCCCGTCTATGTTTTTCACGTAACAGGGCTCATGAAGAACTTCATTGATAGGTGCCTCCCAATGGGGCACAGGCCCAGCCTACACGGGAAATATGCGGCGGCAATATCTGTATACCTTGGCGTCGGGGACGTGGAGGCGGTTGCACGCTACATGCTCACTTTCCTCATGGCTCAGGGAGCCTACCCAGTCGGCATAGTGGCCGCCCTAGCAAGAAACATAATAGATGTCTCCGAGGAAGACCTTGAAAAAGCCGCAAACCTAGGCAGAGAAATGGTTCAAGCAATAAAGGAAAAGAGAACATTTAGCTGGGAGAACTATGTGGCGAAGTCAAAGGAGTTCCAAGCCTTAAGAAAACTTATACTTGAAGGCAAAGACTTCTTCAAAAAAGACTACGAGTACTGGAAGGAGAAAGGCTGGCTATAAAGAGCTCCTTATCACGAAACAGCTTCCACCAGCACTCCTAAATTTGCTTCTGATGGCTCCCCAACGCCACCCACTCTTCCGGAAATCTAACCGCTTCTATCCTCAAACACGATTTTCACTCCAACACTCTTCACTATTTTTTCTACAACTCAACAACTATTAAATCTCCACCCGGAAACCTGCAGTCACCACTCACCAAAAACACATTTACCTCCATAATGATTTCTTCCATCCAACCAAAATACTCCTCCTTATACCACTATACGCGCGGAGCGCCCTCGTCTCTTAAAAAAGCGTTAATCCAAACTGTCCTTCCACTTAGCTTCACGTCTCCCTTCTTTCATGATGGAGACGTCTGCTTTTCTACGGATTATTCACAACGTTTGAGATATGTGGTATACACTATATTTTTGTGCAAGTTTTTCCACAAGCTTCTCGTCTGCGGTATACATTTTCGTTTTTAAGATTGTTGCTAAAGCTACATAGGAAGCATCATAAATCGTTATATTTTCATCTGCAGCTATTTCCGCGGTTTTTTCAGCGAGTGCCCCCTTTAAAGGGTGTAGCTCTATTCGGTAGTTTGAGAGCGAAATTGCAGCGCTTTTAAGCTCCTCTTTCTCGAAGAGCCCACTGTACTTTAACGCGTTTAGGACCTCGAAGGGAAGTAACTCGGGCGCCGTCAACAGGATCTCTCCGTTTACATGCATGTCCCTTAACCTTAACGCTTCATTTGTGTATTCCTCCTCGATAAACCATTTAACTATCACGCTGGCATCCCCCACCAGTTTCTCCATACCTGTGTTCCCTCCAGTACCTTATGACTTCGACGCTGTTCCATTCTCTAGGGGCCTTCTTCCTCACTTTCTCATTGAGCAGAACAGCTCTGGCAAGATTTCTCTCTTCCTCCTCCTCTAAAACTTCCATTATTGCTTTCCTGATGACTTCACTCCAGTTAATGTGCTTTAGTCGCTCCATGCGCTTTTTGACATCGTCGCTCACCCTAACGCTTATAACAGTCACCTTTCATCACCATAATACTGTAATACATGTAATACATAAATTCTTTACTTGGTAGCTGATGTCTAGGCGAGATAAAAAGGAAACAATTCGCGTGCTTTGTTGATAATTTTAATCGAGCTGTCTAGTTTCCTCCCAACGTCGTGCTTTGAGTAAAATGTTATCTATTGCTGCCAGTTTAAGTGAGACTCTTAAAACAGGGTCCCTGTCCACGATGACCACTCCTTTCAGTGCTCTGTATCTGAGCCACATTGGAGCGTGATTTAGTATTACGACGTCGACAGGGATTCCAGCCACCCTTGTCAGCTTGGCTGAGAGCTCCTCAGCGTATAGCGCGAAGCTAACCGAGTCAGCTTCGAAGCCGGCATATACTCCAACGTCTATGCCATGAAAGGCGGCTTTGTCAAGTGCCCCCCCGAAGACCACGGCGAAAACTACACCCCTCTCCTCTAGGGTTTTACGTATCCGTTCAATAACAGCGTCTCTCTCTTTTCCAGGTAAACTATACCTTTTACCCATCTTTCTTGACGTACTCCCTACTCCTCGATAAACCTTTTAACCGTAGCTAAACCATTGCCTTTAGCTTCTCTGTATACTCTTAAGTCATCAACATCCCAGTAACGGTGAACTATGAGGTTTCTCAGGCCAACCAATCTCACAAAACCCCTGCTGACGGTGTTGGACACAACGCCCCGTTCACCCAACCACTTGAAAACATCGGAGTACGTCTCAGCTGACAACCCGTAAAGAGACTCGAGAATATGGAACCCCACGATGGTCGCCGCTTCAACTATCTTAACCACAGCATACTTGATAGCATAAATAGACTTAGCGTCAGAAAGAAACTCTTCTTCACCCACACCCAACAAGTCGTTCATAACTACTAATGCCTCATTAATCTCTGCGAGTAAACGCTCAACCCTGCTAACATCAATACCAGTCAAGCTAGACCCCGTCGACCCATTAAATCTAAAAACGCACCATACTATTTATCATAAAGTCACTTAAAAAGGCTGTCCTTACTCTTCAATGGTAATTTAAGCTTCTTAACGAGCAGAGCGCTATTGTGATTCTGCCATATAGCACTGGCTCAAAGAACTCTAGTGTCCGCGCAGCTTCATTAACGTTTGGCCTCTTCAATGAAGACTGATAGAGGAGCATATGGCTACCTATGAACCTCGCGGCATCACCCTATGGCTTCCTGGCCTACAAGTGTTATGAGGATATCCCAATCCTTCTGTGTTCTTGCGAAGACACCGCAGTTTCCCAGCTTAACGTTTCTTAGCCCGACTTTCTTGACTGCAAAATACGCGTTGACCATTTCAAGCAGCTTTGGGCTTCGGGTGTTGGATAATTTGTAAGCCGGAAAGAAGGCGAGAACGGTGAATGGGATCTCCGGATTAACGTTGTGCACAAGCTCGGCTATCTTAACTATCTGGTCCACTTCAACCCAGCCTGGAATGTATAGCGTTAAAACTTCCAGAACGAAGCCCATATCAACTATGAGCTCTGGCACCTTGAGTATCCACTCGTTTGTAGTGCCGCAGAGACGCCTATAAACTTCTTCATCGTATGCCTTAATGTCAAGCCAGAACGAATCAACCCCGCCCGAAGCCAGTACGTCAAGGTTTTTCGGCGTAAGACCATATCCGTTAGTCTCTATGAGAACCCACATGTTGGAGCAGGCATCCTTAATTTTTTCGGCCGCATCAGCGTAAAAATCCGCTTGGCACACGACGTCGCCGCCAGTAAATGAAACTATGTTCCTAGCAGGCCCATAGCCCTGAGGACTCAAGACAACTTGTTCCTTTGCGAGTTTCCTCGGACAAAGCTTCCCCCTTGTGCCGTAAACAACGCACATGCCGCAGTGACGACACAAATCGGTGGCGTGGAACATTGTTGCCCTATTCCTCGGCTCCCAAACAGTCACAATCCCCTCATATTCGACCGCCATCTCAGCCAGCTCGCCTGTCGAAACCCAGAACCCATTATACCTCTTCGAGAAATCCCAAGAATGACACTTCAAGCAGCTATGATTACACCCACTCTGATAAATGCTGAAGTAGTCCTCTGGCCTAGAAAGGTGAGCCGCCTTGATAAGCCTATACCAAACTTCCCCCTCCCTCCTAAGAGTCGACCTGCACGCAGGCTTAAAGGAACCGTCCTCCATCTCAACCATGCAACTTCCAGAAGCATAACCCTGCCTAACCATACTACAATAACCACTCACGAATGGACACCCCAAAACACGAACTCTTTACACCCCCAGAGAATGACAAGACTCCCCCTTCTAGGACAGAATAAAAGATAAATTCCCTTTTCCATAAAGGCGTTCCAGCTCTTTATCCTTAAAAACTAATAATAATTTTTAGTTGTTTAAGTTTGTTGTAGTGGTGAAGCTACGGGGGAGTAAAGTTCGTGGGCTTATTAGATTATGAGACATATATTATCGATGAGAAGCTTTTAGTACTAAGAAATACTCTCATTATTAGAAGTGAGAGAGAGGAAGAGATAGGGAGAGCTGTGGCGAAGTTCCCCTTCTCTTGGAGGGAGATGAAGTTATATGATGCTGGAGGCAATCTTGTCGGTATAGTTAAAGAAAAATTCTTGTCGTTGCGTGGCATTTATACTCTCCACGACTACACGGGGTACCACATAGCAACAGTGAAGGAAAAATTGTTTACGCTACGCCCGATGTACTGGATTGAGGACAGGAGAGGAAACGTAATCTATAACTTGAAGGGTGACGTTCTGAGAAGAAAATTCGAAGTGAGGGACGCCGATGAAAAAACGGTCGCGCGAGCCACACGTAAACTCCTCTCGTTAAAAGACAACTACAAGCTGGAGCTTCTCGGCATGAACCCCCTACTAGCCCTCCTAACAGTCATAGCGGTACACATGAATATTCTAAGGCACAGGGCGACTGCGTAATCCTGTGAAGAAGCGGAAGCTTGAAAAATTGGATACTTTATCCCCCATGGGAAACAGCTTAACCAGTTTTCAGAGGCATCCATTAACTGTAAACCAGTAGCCTTCACAGCTTAACCTCTAAGGGTTAAGTGCTTCACAAACCCGTTCCAGCCCTATGGCGGATTTAATTAGGACCTTTTCTTTTCTGTTTCGGCATATTTATAACTTATAACGTTCCTAAATACTCTAAGATTTTTAAGCTGTGGAGTGGTGTTGGTGGATGGGCGGCTTCAAGTATGAGTATCTTGATGTTCCCGAGGCGCTTCCCGAAGGCTTCGACCCAGATGAATACGTTGTTGCGACGTACTATGTTTCACTTCCAGCGGGATTAGATGCAAATGCTGTGGCTCAAGCGGCTGCTATAGAGCAGAGCACTGGGACATGGACTCCTGTTCCTAAGGAGACGCCCGAAGTAAAGCGGAAGCACGCCGCTAGGGTAATAGGCGTTTATGAGACCCCGGCTCATCAATGGTATCTCCCGAAGAGTGTTGAGGAGCGGCAGTACATAATCCAGATCGCCTTCCCACTGGTGAACCTTTGTGGTTCCCAGTTCCCTGTATTGCTTGCCACGGTTGCAGGTAATATATTGGCTGGGGGAAAAATAAAGCTGCTCGACTTGGCCTTCCCCAGAAAGTTCATTGAGGGATTTAAGGGAGCTAAGTTTGGAATAGAGGGCGTTAGGAAAATTCTTGGCGTTAAGGATAGGCCTCTCATAAACAACATGATAAAACCCTGCGTCTATTCTCCTCCAGATATAGGGGCTGAGCTTGCGTATGAGGTTGCCGCCGGCGGAGTCGACATAATAAAGGACGACGAGTTATTGGCGGACATGGATTCTAACAGAGTCGAGGACCGGGTTGTCAAATTCATGGAAGCCATCGACAAGGCAAACGAGGAGAAGGGCGAAAAGACGCTATACACAGTCAACATAACTGACCGGCCGTCTCGTGTCCTGGAGCTCGCCGACCGCGTAATAGAACTTGGAGGAAACGCCCTAATGGTTGACGCCGTCCCAGTTGGGTTTGAGACACTAAGGGACCTGGCGGAGGACCCGAGCATAAACGTGCCCATACTGGCGCACCTGCCAGACTTCACGGGCGCAATATACATGGCACCGGAGTACGGGTTGAGCTCGCACCTGATCATGGGAAAGTTCCCGAGGATTGCAGGGGCAGACATAGTAGTCTATCCTGCTCCTTACGGTAAAGCACCGTTCCTACGCGAAAACTACATCAGAATAGCTAAGGAGTTAAGGTACCCGCTATACCACTTGAAGAAGGTCTTCCCCATGCCATCAGGAGGCATAATACCGTCTCATGTACCCCTACTAGTCTTCGACCTAGGGCCAGACATAGTGATTGGCGTGGGAGGAGGAATACACGCTCACCCACAAGGACCAAGAGCGGGCGCCATGGCCTTCAGACAGGCTGTTGACGCAACGATGAAAGGCATCCCTCTTGAAGAGGCGGCAAAAGAACACAAGGAACTAGACGTGGCATTAAAAACCTGGAAAACCACCAAGATAGTATAACTCTTATTCATTTTCCTCTTTGTTTTTCGTCACGTTTACATACTTTCAAAACATAATTTTTTAGCTATGTTTCCTTCCTCTTTTTAATGATAGATAAGGAGGGTGATCGTGTGAAAATAGAGGATGTTAAAGTTATTGGTGTTTTAGGGGCGGGAGCCGTTGGCCATGGGATAGCTCAGGTTTGCGCTAGGAGTGGCTTTAACGTTCTTCTTTTCAGCAGGAGTGAGGAAACTCTCAGGAAGGCCTTATACCTTATACGGTCTGGTGCATTCGGATTAGATAAGCTGGTTGAGAAGGGCCGCCTTACTGTTGAGGAAGCCGATGCTGTCATGAGTAGAATTAAAACCACAACATCTATGCGTGACTTCGGCGATGTTGACTTCGTCATCGAGGCGGTGCCCGAGGACGTTGAGGTTAAGAAGAAAGCTTTCTCGGAGCTCGACGAAATCTGCAAGGAGGATGTGGTTTTCGCGTCCAACACTTCCGCCATTATGATAAGTGACCTTGCCTCCTCTGTGAAAAGGAAAGACAAGCTTATAGGAATGCACTGGTTCAACCCAGCACCAGTAATGAAACTAATAGAGGTCGTAAGGGGAGTCCTAACGTCAGACGAAACGTTCAAGCTAACGGTAGAACTAGTAAAGAAACTAGGAAAAACGCCCATAGAAGCTAAGGATTCACCGGGCTTCTTCACGACGAGGTTTATGATGTGCTGGTTCATGGAAGCCATAAGGCTTCTCGAGACTGGAGTGGCCGGAGTAAGGGAGATTGACGAGATGTGCAAGCTTGCATTCGGCTTCCCAATGGGTCCATTCGAACTGATGGACTTTACGGGGCTTCACACGGCGTTGCAGGTCAGCGAGTACATTTACAGGGAGACACGAGAGAAACGTTACGCTCCACCCGTCACCCTGAAAAAGCTGGTCATCTCGGGATATACTGGCGACCCGAAGTTTAACCCGGGAAGCAGAGGCGGATGGTACGAATACTTCGGAGTTAAGAGAGAAGAGAAAAGGTGAGTTCGTTGAGGCAGGTGAAACTTGAAAGGAAGGGTTGCTTGGCTTGGGTTAAAATAGCGTACCGAGATAGGCTATGCCTCCTCAACACGCCTCTTCTAAACGAGCTGTATGACGCTTTCGTCGAGGCGGACAGGGACGATGAAGTAAAAGCCGTAATTCTCACGAGCGAGGGAGACAACTTCTGTGCAGGCGCCGACCTCAACGAGCTGATGAGAAGCGACTTTGAGTCCGGCTTAAGGTGGCAGAGCGCTTACCGAAGACTTGTCGAACTAATTAGGGAGACGGGGAAGCCTGTCATAGCTGGCATAAGAGGCGTTTGCGTCGCCGCCGGCCACGAGTTGGTCATGATGTGCGACCTCGTAGTTGCTGGAAAATCAGCTAGGCTGGGGCAACCAGAAATAGCCGTCGGTTCAACGGCGCTTGGAGGCGGAGTTCAGCTCCTCCCACTGATAATTGGAGAGAAAAGAGCCAGAGAACTCCTTTTCACTGCAAAACTTCTGACAGCACAAGAAGCATACGAACTAGGCTTAGTGAACAGGGTGGTGGAGGACAACGAGGTCGAAAGAGAAGCGGAAAAGCTCGCATTGGAAGTGGTCGAGAGAGCGAGCCCTCAGGCTTTTAGGGTTGTCAAGTCATGCCTCAAGTTCTGGACTGACCTGGCAATGCTAAACTGGCAGCTCGCAAGAGACATAACAGCAATGATATGGACAACAGAGGAGTTCAAGCAGAGAAGCAAAAACTTCCTAGAAAAAAAGAAAACACCACCACAAAAATTCACAGGAATAACACCAAAATAA